>NZ_CBFHWH010000004.1:0-25477 GCF_965659035.1 Aequoribacter sp.
TTAACAATTTAGCCGATGATGGTGTCGTGTTGCTTGGGGCTTCATTACCGGGTGGTAGCGCAGCGCCTTACAATTTAGGAGACACCGCGACCCACGAGGTGGGTCATTGGTTGGGCTTGTATCACACCTTCCAGGGCGGCTGCCGCGGCGCCGGCGATTACGTGAGTGATACTCCCGCAGCAAGAGTGCCAAATTACGGTTGCCCTTCATCGCCAGTCGATAGTTGCAGAAAAGATCCTGGTTATGACGATGTATTTAACTTCATGGATTATACCGACGATGCCTGTATGTATCGTTTTACTGATGGCCAAATCCTGCGTGCTTTTGAGCAGTCAGATACTTACCGTAACCTGTCTGGTCTATAGCCCAATTGACCCCCGTCAGGGGCGCTCCCAGAAGGACCCACTCGGGTCCTTCTTTGTTTGAATCTGTTGTGTCGTACGCTAATGCTGGGTTTATCGGCTAGGTGGGCGTATCATAAGGTTTCATAAAACAACCGAGCACCTATGGCTAAAACACCAGGTAACAAAGACACAACGTCCGGCCCCGAACAATCAAGCACACGCAGGCCTTACAAGCGTAAGGTTAAGTCTGTATCCAATAAGGCGACCGCCCAAACGTATGATGCCGTGGAAGTTGGCGTTGACCCAAACGCGGCGCGTGAAGCCCAAAAATACGATAACCCCATTCATTCTCGCGAAGCATTGATTGCTTTGCTCACCGATATGGCAGAGCCTTTGAACGCGAATCAAATTGCGCGTTTAATTGATATTGATTCGCACGAGCAAATGGATGCCCTACATCGCCGCTTGCGAGCCATGGAACGCGATGGCCAGCTGATGGTGAACCGAAAGGGCGCTTACGGGATCGTGGAGCGCATGCATTTGTTGAAATGCCGCGTGATTGGTCATCGCGACGGTTACGGCTTTGCGAAGCCCTTAGATGATCCAAATCACGACGATTTATTTTTGTCAGCGCGGCAAATGGACAAAGTGTTTGATGGCGACGAAGTACTGGCCATGATCACGGGTGTTGATCGTCGCGGTCGCGCTGAGGGGAAGATTGTCGAGATTCTGGAGCGTAAACGCCAGCGCATTGTGGGCCGCTATGAATCTGACTCTGGCTTTGGCTTGGTTGTGCCCGAACACGCACGTATTACGCACCAAATTATCATTCCTGCAGGCTGTCAGGGTAATGCCAAGCATGGACAGGTGGTGACGGCAGAAATTACTGACTTTCCTGAGCGCGGCAAGCCCACCAAGGGGCGTATTGTCGAGGTGCTAGGCGATCACTTAGACCCTGGCCTAGAAATTGAAGTGGCGATTCGCTCGCACGATATTCCGCACGAATGGCCAGAAGAGGTGATTAACGAAGCGGGTCGTTTGGAGTTTGAGCCGCTGGATGAAGATAAGTTGCACCGCGTCGATTTGCGCGATCTGCCCTTTGTAACCATTGACGGCGAGGACGCCCGCGACTTTGATGACGCCGTCTATTGCATGTCGCGCCCTGGTGGTGGCTTTACCCTGTGGGTGGCCATTGCCGATGTGTCGCACTACGTAAAACCCGGTTCGCCACTGGATGGCGAAGCGGTGATTCGGGGTAACTCGGTGTACTTTCCGGAGCGGGTGGTACCAATGCTGCCCGAGGCCTTGTCGAATGGCTTGTGCTCGTTAAAACCGCATGTCGATCGCTTGGCCATGGTGTGTGAAATGGCGATTACACGCTCGGGCAACATTAAGTCTTATGAGTTTTATGAGGCGGTTATTCACTCGCATGCGCGCTTAACCTACACCGCGGTGGGCGAGGTATTAGAGAACGGCGAGTCAGAGAATGTTCCCAAAGAGCGCTATCAAGATATCGCGCGTCTGCATCGTCTATACAAAGTATTACGCACAGCGCGAGAAGCGCGTAAAGCCATCGACTTTGAGACGATAGAGACGCGCATATTATTTGACGAGCAGCGCAAAATCGCAGCAATTGTGCCGGTGTTTCGTAACGATGCTCACAAGATTATTGAAGAGTGCATGCTGGCGGCCAACGTGGCTACGGCCAACTTGTTCGAGGCCCACAAACTGCCCATTTTGTTCCGGGTGCACGAGGGCCCGAGTGGTGAGCGTTTAGCCAATTTAAGACAGTTCTTGGACGAAATGTTCTTGCAGCTAGGCGGTGGCGAAAAGCCTACGCCTGAGCATTATCACGACCTGCTTGAGCGCGTTAAAGACCGCGACGATGCGAGTGTGATACAAACCATGATGCTACGCTCCCTGAGCCAGGCGGTGTACAAACCGGATAATAACGGCCATTTTGGTTTGAATTACCCGGCCTATTTGCATTTTACTTCGCCGATTCGACGCTACCCCGACTTGTTGGTGCATCGTGGCATTCGGCACTTGTTGCGCAATGGCCAGAGCGCTCAGCATTTACGCCGCGTTGATCAGGCGCCGCCTATACCTAAAGAACACATTTTTCCCTACGACTTAAAAGCCATGCTGGGCTTGGGCGAACATTGTTCCATGACCGAGCGCCGCGCCGATGACGCGACTCGCGACGTGCAGTTGTGGTTGAAGTGCGAGTACTTGCGCGAACGAGTTGGGGATGTGTACAGCGGTGTGATTGCCTCGGTCACGGGCTTTGGTTTGTTTGTCGAATTGCGCGACCTTTATATTGAGGGTCTGGTGCACATTAGCTCGCTACCGGGTGATTACTATCGTTACGAGGCGGCACATCAGCAGCTGGTCGGCGAACGTAGCGGTAAAACTTTCCGCCTGGGTGGCAAGGTAACCGTGCAAATTGCGCGCGTTGATCTTGATGATAAACGCATCGATCTTGAATTGTTAAAAGCGAATATGCCCGATGCACCCTCGGGCGCCCGGCGAGCCCTAAAAAAGGCCTCAAAGTTTGACGCACCTGCCAAGCGAAAAGCGCGCGGTAGCAAAGGTCCAAAACGCGCGGGTGGTAACAAGGTGGCAAAAGGACGACGCAGCAAAAAATGAACCGTAAACAGACAGTAATTTTTGGTATTCATGCGGTCGAAAGTGCCTTAAAGCAGCGTCCACGTGATATTCGTGTGTTGCAATTGGTCGAGGGTCGTGACGACCGCCGTTTGAATGCTTTGGCCGACTTGGCGCGCAATCAGGGTGTATCTATCGAGCGCGTCAGTAAAGACACTTTAAAAGAGATGTCGTTGGGCCGGCATCAGGGTGCGGTCGCCGTTATGGCGGGCGCGTCGGTCGGTGGTGCAAAAAAAGAGCTATTAGAAGCAGATTTGCCCGAGCTTATCGCGCAACAAGACGGACCGGGGTTGTGGTTAGTTTTGGATGGCGTGACCGATCCACACAATCTTGGGGCGTGTTTACGAAGCGCCGATGCAGCTGGCGTTACAGCGGTATTGATTCCTAAAGATAAATCAGCCGATATTACGCCAGTTGTTAGCAAGGTGGCGTGCGGTGCGGCAGAGACTGTCACACTGGTGAAAGTCACAAACTTAGCCCGCGCGTTAGAGACGTTAAAGCAGGCCGGTGTCTGGGTTTACGGTATGGCAGGCGAAGCTCAGCAGACGCTGTATGATGTCGATTTAAAGGGTTCCGTGGCCATTGTAATGGGTGCCGAGGGCGATGGTCTTCGTCGCCTCACGCGCGAGACCTGCGATGGTTTGGTCAAGCTACCCATGCTGGGTAGCGTAACCAGTTTGAATGTGTCGGTGGCGACCGGTGTCTCATTGTATGAGGTGGTGCGCCAGCGCCGCGGTTAACGCTGAGCTGAACCCGTTAAAAAGTAGCGGTAAAGGACCGGCAGCACAATCAAGGTCAGTACCAAGGTGCTGAGCACACCGCCTACCATAGGTGCGGCGATGCGGCTCATGACCTCCACCCCCGTACCTTCGCCCAATAATATGGGCAGCATGCCTACGAAAACGCTGCTTGCGGTCATCAGTATTGGACGTACTCGGCGACTTGCGCCTTCGACAATGGCGTGGTTTAGCGCTTGAGTGTCTGAATCCGAGCTCGAAGTGCTGACAGCCTGCTGCAGGTACACCAGCATCAGTATGCCAATTTCGATCGAAAGACCCGCCAAAGCAATAAAGCCGACACCAACGGCGACGGATAGATTGAACCCGAGCCAGTAGAGTAACCAGGCACTGCCGACCAATGACAGTGGCAGGGTTAACAGTAACAGCAGCACTTCACGCATGGATCTAAACTGTACCAGCAATAGCGCCACGATAATCGTGAGGGTGATGGGAACAATAATTTTGAGTCGCTCAACAGCACGCTGCATGTATTGGTATTGACCAGCCCAGCTCAGCGTGTAGCCAGGGGGTACGGTAAGTTCTTGCTCTAATAGCGCCTGCGCTTGCTTAACATAGGACCCTAAGTCGGTGTCTTTAACATCGATGAAGATCCACGCATTGAGGCGCGCATTTTCGCTTTTCAGCATCGCCGCACCGCGTTCGTGCGCCACCTCGGCAATATCTTGCAGTTCGATCATGCCCTGGTTCGGTGTTGCTATTAACAGAGTTCTAAGGTCATCAAGGCTGTCTCTGTCACTCTGCGGATAGCGCACGTTCACGGGGTAGCGCTCGCGCCCCTCTGTGCTGTAGGCGATGGTTTTACCGCCCACCGCAATACTGATTTGTTGTTGCACATCGGCTGTGCTTAAACCGAAGAGTCCTGCTTTGATTCTGTCGACCCGAATATTGAGATAGCGCCCTGTGCTGGGACGCTCGGCATAAACGGATTCGCTGTGCTCTAGGGTTTTAAGAAGACCTTCAACGTCAGCCGCCACCGCCTGCAGTTGTTCTAAGTCTGGCCCCGCAACTTTCACGCCCACGGGTGTTTTGATGCCGGTTGCTAGCATATCGATACGCGTTTTGATGGGCATGACAAAAGCGTTGCTAAAACCAGGCAAATTTACCGCCGCTCGCAACTCTTGAATGATGTCATCTTTGCTGATGCCTTCGCGCCACTGCGATTTGGGTTTTAGCTGAATCACGCTTTCGATCATACTCAAAGGTGCTGGGTCAGTTGCTGTTTCGGCGCGGCCAGCTTTGCCGAAAACACGGTCGACTTCGGGCACAGTTTTGATCAATCGGTGGGCCTGCTGCAGGCGCAGGCGGGCTTCGCCGATCGAAATTCCTGGGTCAAAGGTGGGCATGTACATGATGTCGCCCTCGTCTAAATCGGGCATAAATTCGCTACCTAGCTGCGACATAGGCCACAGAGCACTGAGTAATATGAGCGCTGCGCCAGCAAGCGTAGCTTTGGGGTGGTGTAGCGCGGCCCTTAAAGTGGGGCGATAGGCGCGCTGCAACCAGCCATTGACGGGGTTTTGTGCGTCGCTGGGTATATTGCCCACCATCAGGTAGCCAATCAGCACCGGGACCAGCGTAATCGCCAAAAAGGCTGAAGCAGCCATAGCGTAGCTCTTGGTGAAGGCTAAGGGCCCGAATAGGCGACCTTCCTGCGCCTCCAGTGCAAAGACCGGAAAGAAGCTGACTGTAATAATGGCTAAGCCAAAAAATATGGCGGGTGCGACTTCGCTGACCGCGGCATAAACATGCTGCCATCGGGTTTCGCGTTCTAGGCGCTGGCCAGCGAGATGCTTGTGGAGATTTTCGACCATAACGATACTGGCATCCACCATGGCACCAATCGCAATAGCGATACCCCCTAGCGACATAATATTGGCGCTAATACCTTGGGCGTACATCAACAAAAAGGCCAGCAGCAGAGCAATAGGCAGACTGATAATGGCAACCAGTGATGACCGCAAATGAAATAAAAATACGGCACAGACCAAAGCAATGACGACGAATTCTTGCAGCAGCTTTGTTGATAAGTCGTCGATTGCGCGTTTAATGAGCTGTGAGCGGTCGTAAACGGTCGTTAAAGTAATACCTTGAGGAAGGCTTTGCTCGACAATGGCTAGTTTAGCCTTTACCGCCTCGATTGTTCGTTGGGCGTCGGCGCCAGAGCGCATAACGATAATACCACCGACTGCGTCGCCTTGGCCGTTTAGGTCGGCAACACCTCGTCGCGACAGAGGGCCGAGAGTGACAGTTGCGATATCTTTTACCAGTACGGGTAAGCCGTTTGCGCTTAAGCCTAGGGGGGTATTTTCGATATCGTCAATGCTGTCGATGTAACCCAACATCTGAACCATATGCTCGGCACCGGCTTGCTCAATGACCGAGGCACCGCTGGATTGGTTATTGCGTTGTACCGCCGTTGCAATGTGAGTAATAGGTATTTGCAAGCGCCGCAGTGCCTCTGGATCGACCACAATTTGGTATTGCTTGACCATGCCGCCCACTTTGGCGACTTCAGAAACGCCCTCTACCGATTGCAGCTCTTGTTTAATAAACCAATCTTGCAGGCGTGTGAGATCAGCCAAGTCGTGTTGGTTTGAACTGTCGGTAATGGCGTACTGGTAGATCCAGCCAACACCAGTGGCGTCGGGGCCAATTTGGGGTTGCACGCCGGGTGGCAGAATAGTCGATGCCTGGGATAGGTATTCGCTGATACGGCTGCGAGCCCAATACACATCGGTGCTGTCATCGAAAATAACGTAGACATACGAGTCACCCATGAACGAATAAGCTCGTACGGCTTTTGCCCCGGGAATTCCCAGCAGCAAGTTACTTAAAGGGTAAGTGACTTGGTCTTCCACCACTTGTGGTGCCTGTCCGGGAAAGGGTGTTTTTACGATTACCTGCACATCAGACAAGTCTGGTATGGCATCTACCGGGGTTCGCTGCAACGCAACCAGACCACCAAGTACGACAACAACGGTGGCCAACAGTACGAGTGCACGTTGTTGAATTGACCACGCAATAATTTTGTTAATCATGGTGGTCTCCATGCTGGTCGGTAGAGGTGTTGTGTTGGCTGTGATTATGGCGTGTCGATGTTGGTGTCACATCCGTTGAATTTTTGGGTATCGACTGGCCTTGATGGTCTGCCCCAGAATTTTCGTGGATCATAACCTCGGCAATGCCGTAACCGAACTCGGTGGCAGTGATGCGCATATGTACAGAGGTTCCCTGCTTCAACTGTGGCCAGAGGGTAGGGTCCAGAACCTCAAATGACATTGTCATGTCGGGCCACGACCATTCTGGTATCGGCTCATGATGTACCTCAACGAGCCCAAAATCGGGTGTGGCACTAATAATTCTGGCCATCACCCAGACGCCAGCGGGTTGCGCATCAAGCTGGCTACGCTCAGCCTCGGCGGCAATCAAGGACTCCGAATCCAGTAAAAACTGTCCGTTGGTAATCACACTGTCCCCCAACGCGAGTCCCGAGCGCACCTCAACTTGATCTTGGTAGGTGGCACCAAGCTCGACGTTAGCAAAGGTGTAGGCACCGTCTCCCAGCCATTTTGCGATTCGAGAAGTGCGTCCATCCGATACAATCGAGGAAGTAGGGACGGTCAAAATATCGCGAGTGTGAGTTGATCGAATTTCTAACTCGACAAACTCGCCAACCTGCATCTGCGCATTATCGATGGCAAGGCGAACAACCGGTTTACGACTGCGAGTATCCACAGTTGGGAGGGCATTGAGTAATTCGGCTGCGATTTTTTCAGTCTTGCCCTGCTTGGGGAGTACGAAGGCCTGGTAGTGTGACAGCGGCGTTGGTAATTCGTCAGCGTAAAGTTCCGCGGTAATCCAACGCTTTGACGGGTGCTGCACACCCAAGAGCGTTTGGCCCGATTTAACAAATTGCCCGGACGATACCGAGAGCGCAGCAGCAATGCCCCCGCGTTTCGCTAGGATGGGGACCTGTGTCAGCACCTGCTTGCGTTGCGCTATTTTTGCAATGGTGCTTTCGGCCACATCAAACTGCAGCAAGCGTTGTTTGGCCGCATCGTAAAGCGCTTGGTTGTTCTGATTTAGCGCCAGTATCAGATTTTCTTGGGCAGTGATCAGTTCGTGCGAATACAGCGTGTAAAGCACATCCCCTTCCTGAACGTATTGGCCAATGTCGGTGACACTTACGTTCTCAACCCAAGCGTCTAAATGGACCGTCTCGTTCCAGTAGGTGCTCTGATCAAATTCTACTACGCCCAGCGCTTTAACTGTCTCTTGAACCGAGGTTTGCGTTGCTTTGGCAATTCTGACGCCTAGGCTTTGTTGTATCGACGCGCTGATGCGTGTTAACCCAGAGTCGGAAGCGGCGTCCTCGTACACGGGGATTAGATCCATCCCCATAGGTGATTTGCCCGGTGCATCACGGCGGTAGCTGGGATCCATGGGGGCGACCCAATACAAAGGTTTTAGCTGGGTTGCGTCGCCAGTTTCAGACTGTTGCATGAGCAAGTAGGTTGCAATAACGGCGGTTGCGGTAATGACGCCCGCTGTCAGTAAATTAATTTTCATGGTGAGTCTCCGGTGAATCATGGGGCTCGGACTGCAGATAAAATTGCAGGTCGATCGTGGTTTTCCACAAAGCTATTTCAGCGTCGTTGAGTTTTAGTTGGTATTCATTGCGGCGCACTTGTGCATCCAATAGCTCCGTAAGTGCGCTCGCATTTTGCAGACTCTCGATCTCTAGGCTGGCAATTTGTGTTGCGCTCAAGGGCAATAAGTCATCTCGCAGGAGTGCTGTACGTTGTTGAAGCTCTGTAAGTTTTGCCTGAAGCGCCAAGGCGTCACTTTTAAGTTTGCGGGCGAGATAGCTGCGCTCAAAACTGGCGGCCTGACGCAAGGATTCGGCGCTTCGTAGAGCATAGTCTTGCCGCTTTGACTGGCGAATCGGCACATCAAAACTCAAGGCAATCGAGGCAAAGTCACTTCGATTAGTGCCGAGTGGAGAGTCGTCGCGATAGCCATAACTTGCCTCCAGAGAAAATTGCGGCTTGTAGGCATCTTTCGCGAGTCTGGTGTTAAGGTCGGCCGCGCTGAGTTTTTCGTCACTCATACGAAAGCGAGGATGCTGTAACAAAGATGCCTCTAGTTCTAGCGAGTCGGTTTTTATGAGAGTGCCCGCAAGGGTTGTTAGATGTGTTAGGCCCGTTGCGGGTAGTTTTTTGAATTGCTCTTCTTCGGAGCTGGGGCTCCAATATCGCAGTTTTTGGACAGTGGCTTGCTGCTCACCGAGTGCCATTAGCAATTGCTCGTCGAGCATTAAAATTTCAGTTTGCAGGCGCAGCAACGCGGATTGTCGAGCAGTAGCTGAGTGCTCGTAGGTGTTGATCTTGCTGGCATATAGCGTGTTCAAGATGGTTTTCTGCTCGTTGAGCAAGGCGATTTTGCGCTGTAACCCGAACATCGACAGCCAGTCCAGTCTGCTTAGCCGCAATACTTCGGCACGTCGCAGCTGCGTCTTTTGCC
This sequence comes from Aequoribacter sp., assembly GCF_965659035.1. Classification (NCBI taxonomy): domain Bacteria; kingdom Pseudomonadati; phylum Pseudomonadota; class Gammaproteobacteria; order Cellvibrionales; family Halieaceae; genus Aequoribacter; species Aequoribacter sp. Next base: position 9,335 of record NZ_CBFHWH010000004.1, read on the forward strand.
CTTGCTCTGCCGCCATCTGCTTACCCTGCTGATTTTTTAACTGGCGTGTGGCGAGCCGAGGTAGTGCTTGTTTGAGACCGACCGTGATTTGCGTCATAGGTTCCTGGTCAAATTCAAAACTGTCCACAGGAAGGTTGGCTATACCAATGCGAAGGCTTGGGTCGGGAAGAGAGAGGGGGTAGTTAGCCTGCTCAGTTTGGGCGCGCTCTTGGTGCGCACTTGCTTGCATCAAAAGGTCATTTCGCACTGCGTTCAGAGCGAAGTCCTCTAACGAAACCGATGGTTCGCACCAAGCGAAAGATGCGCTAACCAGAGCGCCAAAAACTGCGCTCATGCGGATGAAGTGAAAAATCATGGATTGCTCCAATTGTTAAGTGACCAACAGGGCAAAAAACCGAATGATTGGGTTCGGCAAATTGCAGGCGTAGTTATCCTGTCTAACTTAAAATTGGCGGTCTAAATAAGGTCGAACTTGGGTGGTGAGGCGCACCGGCGCGAAGAGGGCGAAAATACGTTTTGGGGGGCAGCGCCGCGTTACTGGAGGAAGCTGAAGTACTTGCGTACGTGGCCCCCGAGCATTGCGCCATTGAGCACTGGCTCATGTCGCCCTCGCAGCAATCGTGACTTTCGGGTTGGTGTCTTTGTGGCTCGTACACTGTTGGTTCAGCGTAGACGCTTAGCGCGGGCGCATGGTTGGCACCGATGGGCGTTGCGGTCTCTTGATGAGCGCTTACTTTAGCCGGCGTTGCATTTATTTCTTGGTCGTGACAATTTGCAGACACACCTTCGCTAAACTGCAAGCCAAAGCAAAGCAGCAGGGCGCAAACGGCTAATGTGTTGACGCGCAATTTGATCATAGGAGCATCATAATCCCAGTGCAGAACATTGCCAACACGCAGTGGTTTGCTAATCGTCTGTTTTTCTGTAAAAAAGTGGCATTATTACCCGCAACAGAAGTCGATTGCGGCGTTTTTTGAGTGTATCTTGCCGCGCTCGTGCAATACCCCAACCTCGATCCGAGAGGTGAATTATGAAGACCGTCGTTACACTCAGCTCACTCTTATTAGCAACCGCCTTGCTGCTCACCGGTCACGGCGTTCAAATTACGCTGTTACCGCTTAAAGGCGCGGGCCTTGGCTTGTCTGACACTGTTATTGGCTTAACCGGTTCGGCCTATTTTGGCGGGTTTGTGTTGGGCTGCTTTGTGGTGCCGCAAATGATCGGCCGTGTCGGTCACATTAGAGGCTTTGCGGTGTTAACTGCGGTGATAGTCACGGCTTTGTTAAGCATGGAATTATCGGGCTGGTGGCCTCTGTGGGCTTTGGCGCGGGGTGCTATCGGTTTTATGATGTGCGGCCTGTACACTGTCATCGAAAGTTGGTTGAACGACCAGGCGACGGATACCACTCGCGGTCGAGTGCTTGCCGCGTACACCTTTGTGGTGCTTATGGCCATGGCCTTGGGTCAGTTTCTGCTGTCCTGGATGCCGATCAGTACTGCGACCCCCATTATCGTGGCGGCAATGTTAATCGCCATGGCTATCGTGCCTGTAGGCCTAACACGACAATTGGCGCCTGCGCCGATGGCAACGACTCGGGTGAGTTTTGGTCTGTTGTATCGCCGGTCTAAAGTCGCTTTTGCCGGCGCGCTTATGTCTGGCTTGGTGACAGGAAGCTTCTGGACCTTGGGAGCCGTGTTTGCCAAGCGCTCGATGTCTGAAGTTAGCGACGTTTCGCTGTTTATCGCTGCGGCGATTATTGGTGGGGCGGTGGCGCAGTATCCAGTGGGCTTATTGTCGGATCGATTTGGACGCCCGCGTATTTTGGTGGCCTTAAGTGGCCTGAGTGTTGCGGTTTGCGTATTGCTGGCGTTGGCGGCCGAAAAAGTGTTGTTGTTGGGTTTGGTGACGGTGTTCGGCGCCGTGGCGATGCCGATGTATGCTCTGGCGTTAGCAACGGTAATCGACAAAGCCAGAAGCGGCGAGTTTGTATTGGTCGGTACGTCGGTGCTGCTGCTGAATGCGACAGGTGCTGCCCTAGCACCGCTATTCATCGGCCCCCTAATGGATGCAGCCTCGGTCAGTATGTTGTGGTGGAGCCTAGCGATAACCAGCGGCTTGATTGGATTTTATATCTTCATGCACCGTAGCGACCGTGAAAACGTCGCACCCGAAGATCAAACCCCGTTCAATATGGCGGCTCCTGAAATTGCGCCGACCGCCTTCGAGCTCGATCCTCGAGGCCCGGATTCTATGGAGGAGGCGATTGAACCCGCGGTCGAACGACCCGCCTTCGACGATCCGGAGGCCGGCGTACAAGCCGATAAAGCCTAGATTTATACGGTGTAAAACTCTCGCGCTGGCAATCCTTGCTATTGGCCTCAATAGGCTGTAAGCTTCGCGCTCGAAAATTTGCCCGGTCTATCCGTAGGCCGATCTCCTTGTCACACCGCAGAGAGTGGGTGGCATTAACCCGTAAGGAGCTTATCTATGCGACATTACGAAATCGTATTTATGGTGCACCCTGATCAGTCTGAGCAAGTCCCAGGCATGATAGAGCGCTATACTCAAATCATTGAAAAAGACGGCGGTAAAGTCCACCGTTTGGAAGACTGGGGTCGTCGCCAGTTGGCCTACACCATCAACAAAGTGCACAAAGCACATTATGTCCTGATGAATGTAGAGGCTTCACTTGAAGCAATGGACGAGTTAACCACTATCTTCCGTTACAACGACGCCGTTATCCGTAACCTTGTGATCAAAATGGACGAAGCTGATACTTCAGAGTCTTTGATTATGAAGGCGGAAAAAGAAAGCCGTGAGCGCAAGAATCGTTACGAAGAGCGTCGTGCTGCTGAAGCCGAAGCTGAGAGTAATGATGACGAAGATCAAGACGACAGCGACGAAGACGCTGACGACAAAGACGCTGAATAAGCGGTAGGAGAAGACCATGTCACGATTTTTTAGACGACGTAAGTTTTGCCGCTTCACCGCGGAAGGTGTAAAACAAATCGATTACAAAGATTTGGAAACCCTGAAAGCGTACATCACCGAAACCGGTAAGATCGTACCTAGCCGTATTACGGGCACAAAAGCAAAGTATCAGCGTCAGTTGGCAACGGCTGTTAAACGCGCACGTTACTTGGCTTTGTTGCCTTACACTGACTCTCACGAGTAAGTGATTGGCCCTTAAGTGGGCGGAGGGATGACGTGAAAGCGCTAGCCCAATTTGCAATGCGGGGCCAATGGCAGGCGATGTTTTTAACCATCGCAGGGGCCGGTAGCGCTCTGTTTTGTTGGGTGAGCGCAGCGATTATCGCTTTAGTGAGTTTGCAACAGGGCCCCAAATCGGGTGGTTATCTGTTGTTTTGGGCTTTGTTGCCCTCGGGTCTGTTAGTTTATGTTTATGGCGATGCAGGCCCATTGATGTTGTTAGTCAGTGCTTGGCTTATGGCCAGTGTTTTGCGCCTGAGTGGGAGTTTGAGCACGGCATTGCTTAGCGCGGTGCCAATAGGTTTAGTCAGCGGTGGTGTTGTAGTTCTGTTTGGGCAGGGCTACTTAGAGCAGCTGGTGGCCTTATTCGATTCGTTCATCGCAAGTGTTGAACAATCGATGCAAGGTGGTGCGGAGATCGGGTTTGATCGACCCACCACCCTGCAAATTGCCGGCATACTGGCACTGTCGAATGCCTTTGCGGCATCGGCGACGATGTTGCTTGGCGCCTACTGGCAGTCGTCTTTGTATCGCCCTGGTTTGTTTGGGCGTGAGTACGTAAGAGCGGTAGTGCCGGCTGCAACAGCGATCGTGTTGGTGGTGTTTGCTGTCGCGATGGTCGTTGCGGATATGGCAAATGGCAGTTGGGCCGCGATATTTTGCGTGCCTTTGGTGTTTACTGGCTTGGGCTATGTGCATGCACGTGGACGAGCAAAACACAAAGGCAAGGGCTACTTTACAGGCTTCTATGCGCTGTGGGTGGTCTTTGATTTTATTAAGTTGGCGGTGGTAGGAATTGCCCTGCTGGATAGTGTTATGGGGTTGCGGAAACAGTTTTTACCCAGTGATTCACAGGGTGAGAGCGATAAAACGCCAACCGACCACGACAAAGATTTATAAACGAGGGCAAGCCCTCAAAAAGAGGTGAGTTATGGACGTTATTTTACTTGAAACAGTGGGTAACTTGGGTGGCCTAGGCGATCAAGTATCGGTAAAAGCCGGTTTCGGTCGCAACTACTTGTTGCCTCAGGGCAAGGCAGTTCCAGCGACAGCTGAAAATGTCGCCGAATTCGAAGCCCGCCGCGCCGAGCTTGAAGCCGCTGCTGCTGCTGCATTGACTGCTGCTGAGAAACGCGCTGACGCGATCAATGGTATGGGTACTGTGACCATTACCATGAAAGCGGGCGACGAAGGCAAGCTGTTCGGTTCTGTAGGTACTCGTGATATCGCCGAAGCAGCAACTGCCGCTGGTACTGCGATCGACAAATCAGAAGTTAAGTTGCCAGAAGGCGCATTGCGTGAGATCGGCGAATACGAAATCGCTATTCAGGTACACGCCAATGTTATGGCAACACTTACTTTGGCGGTTGTTGCCGAGTAATGCTTCTTCGGGCGTCGTTGTGGCGCCCGTTAAAGGTAAGGTCGCGCCTGCCGAGCAACGGCAGGTAGGCTTTGCTGCCCCTTTTACCTTCCCCTCATGTTTGCACTCGCCCTTCGCTGCTTGTTGAGCTCATTGCCACACTGGCAAGACGGCCGAAAGCCCATTCTCTGTCCGCGGTCTGTTACGCGATGAGGCGATGTAGTGGTTTTTTTAGACTGAGAACTCAGGTAGGCTATCGTCTTTTACTGATCCGCATCCAATATGTCTGAATCCGATTACGATGACTATCCACCGCCCGAGGATTACGCACCGGGTGGAAGTTATGCTCCCGATCGTGAGCTGTCGCGCATCAAAATGGCGCCGCACTCGATTGAAGCGGAGCGATCGGTACTGGGTGGTTTGTTAATTGCGAATGATTCTTGGGACAGCGTTGCTGAGGCGGTGACAGCCGCAGATTTTTACCGCCATGATCACCGTTTGATTTTTAGGCAGATTGCAAAGCTAGCCAATGAAAGTGATCCCATCGACGTCATCACCCTGTCAGATCGACTGGCGGCAGCGGGCGAGCTCGATTCAGTGGGCGGACTTGCCTATATTACGGAATTGGCGGCCGATACACCCAGTGCCTCTAATATTCGAGCGTACGCTAAGGTTGTCCGCGAGCGTTCGCTTCTTCGTCGACTGATTGAAACAGCACAAGATATTGCTGAAGCGGGGTTTAATCCCGAGGGTCGATCAAGTGAAGAGCTGATCGACGAAGCCGAACATAAAATCATGCAGATCTCTGAAGACGGCATGAAAAGCGGCGGCCCTCAAGAGGTAAACCCGCTGCTGTCTAAGGCGCTGGAGCGCATCGAAGAACTATTTCATTCGGGTGGCGACATCACGGGCTTATCTACGGGCTTTAAAGACCTCGATAAGATGACCAGCGGCATGCAGCCGTCCGATCTTGTGATCGTGGCCGGACGACCTTCGATGGGTAAAACGTCGTTTGCTATGAATTTAGTTGAACATGCGGTTCTAAATCAGAAAAAGCCCATTTTGGTTTTTTCAATGGAGATGCCCGCCGATCAATTGATAATTCGTATGCTGTCGTCGGTTGGGCGCATTGACCAAACGCGCATTCGTAACGGGAAACTGGAGCAAGAGGATTGGCCCAAGCTGTCGGCAGCTGTGACCAAAATGAAGGACGTGCCTCTCTTCATAGATGACACTCCGGCCTTAACGCCAACCGAACTGCGCGCTCGAGCTCGACGTTTGTCCCGCGAGCATGGTCAGATCGGTATGATCATGATTGACTATTTGCAGTTGATGCAAGTGGCCGGTAAAAGTGAGGGGCGTACCGCCGAGATTTCCGAAATCTCTCGTAACTTGAAGGCTATCGCGAAAGAATTTAACTGCCCGGTGGTGGCGCTATCACAGCTTAATCGCTCGCTCGAGCAGCGTCCCAACAAGCGTCCAGTCAACTCGGATCTTCGTGAAAGTGGTGCGATCGAACAGGATGCAGACGTTATTATGTTTATTTATCGTGACGAGGTTTACAACGAAGACTCGCCTGATAAAGGTATTGCCGAGGTGATTATCGGCAAGCAGCGTAACGGTCCTATCGGCACCTGCCGCTTAACTTTCCAAGGCCAGTACACGCGCTTTGATAACCTGGCGTTCGACAGCTATACGTACGACTAGGTCGGTTTTTGACAGTGGGGGGTCAATTTTCGCCTCATCCAATTAGGGTTTGGCTCGGTCTTGAATTTATGCCCATAATAGAGGCGTAGTTCGTGCACGCTCACACAACAATAAAACGCTCTTGAAGCGGGGAGACTATCGTTTGAATACACATCGTTTATCACCGTCTATCACCCGAGCCTTTGCGATAGGCCTAACGTCTTTTTTGGTCGCTTGCTCATCCAGCAAGCCGCCAGTCGCGGAGGTCCCTGCCGTACCGGCAAATGTTACTAAAGCGCGCGTTATTGCCGCAGACCAAGAGCCTGGTAACTGGATGGCGCACGGTCGCACTTACTCCGAGCAGCGCTATAGTCCTCTTAACCAAATCAACGCTGAAAACGTGAAAGATCTTGGTATGGCCTGGCACTACGATTTGGGCGATACGCGTGGTATCGAAGCAACTCCCATCGTTGTGGATGGTGTGATGTACGTCACGGGTGGTTGGAGCAAAGTGTTTGCACTGGATGCGAAAACAGGTGAAGAGATTTGGACCTACGATCCAAAGATGGATAAAGCCTGGTTCGTCAACATGTGTTGCGATGCGGTCAACCGTGGCGCTACCGCGTGGGAAGGCAAAATTTATTCGGGTGTGGGTGATGGTCGTCTGATTGCTATTGACGCGGCGACGGGTGAATTGGTCTGGGAGGTACAAACCACGCCCAAAGACCGCCCATACTCTATCACAGGCGCACCTCGCGTGGTCGATGGCAAGGTGATCATCGGTAACGGTGGTTCGGAACTCGGCGTCCGTGGTTATGTGACGGCTTACGATGCCAATACGGGCGAGCAGGTGTGGCGCTTTTATACGGTGCCGGGTAACCCCAACGAGCCCTTCGAGAATGCCATTCACGAAGAAACGGTCAAAACCTGGAGCGGCGAGTGGTGGACCGTGGGCGGCGGTGGTACCGCTTGGGATTCGATTGCTCACGACCCTGAGCTCAACCTAGTTTACATCGGTGTCGGAAATGGCGCGCCCTGGAACCGCATGTATCGCAGTAATGGTACGGGCGACAACCTGTTCTTGTCGTCGATTGTTGCGCTAAACGCAGATACTGGCGAATACGTGTGGCACTATCAAACAACGCCGGGTGAGAGCTGGGACTATACTGCAACGCAGCACATGATCTTAGCCGACATGGAGTTCGATGGACGGATGCGTAAAGTCATTATGCAGGCGCCCAAAAACGGCTTTTTCTATGTGATTGATCGCGAAACCGGTGAATTTATCTCTGCCGAGAAGTACACCATGGCTACCTGGGCGACGCACGTAGATCCCGAATCTGGGCGCCCCGTAGAGGCCCCTGAAGCGCGTTATGAAGAAACCGGTGTGCCGAACTTTCAGTTCCCACACCCCTTGGGTGGTCACAACTGGCACCCCATGTCGTATAGCCCCGATACGGGCTTGGTGTACATCCCCGCGCAGGAAATCCCCATTGTGTATGGGCACGACAGTGATTACGAGTACAACTCGAAAGGCTGGAATGTAGGTGTTCGTTTTGAGTTAGCGGCATCGCCTGATGATCCTGCCGTGCGTGCACAGTTAGGTGCGATGGTTAAGGGGTATATCACCGCTTGGGATCCCGTAACGCAAACAGAAAAATGGCGCGTGCAGCATCCAAATATGTGGAATGGTGGTTTGCTCAGCACGGCGGGTAACCTTGTATTCCAAGGTAATGCTGAGGGCGAGTTTGTTGCCTATACGGCTGACAGTGGTGAACGCTTGTGGTCAAGCTACGCGCAAACCGGTGTGGTGGCCGGTCCTGTGACCTACACCGTAGATGGCGAGCAGTACGTCGCTGTTGCTGCTGGTTGGGGTGGTTCGTTCGCGATGGTCGGCGGTGAACTCGCTAAACGTAGCAAAGGTTCCACGGCTCGTCCTCGCGTGCTGGTCTATAAGTTGGGTGGTACGCATGAACTCCCCCCTGAACCCACGCCCGAGCAAATGGCTGTGGTGACGCCAATTGAGCAAATTGGTGACGAAGCTATGATCACCGAAGGCTTGAAGCAGTACATGGCAAACTGTCATATGTGTCACGGTGACCGAGCGGTATCAGGCAGCTCGGTACCCGATTTGCGCATGATGTCTGAGGCAAGTTGGGAGCTGTTTTATCCCATTGTCCAGGGTGGGCTACGTCATCAGCAGGGTATGGTCGGTTTTGGCGACCGCCTAGATAAGGCACAAATTGACTCTATTTACGCCTACCTTGTGAAGCGCCGTAACGATCTGGCGGCAGGTATTGATTAGCGTTTGCGAATCAGAGTTTAACGCAAGCCCCTGACGCGTGTGTGCCAGGGGCTTTTTTGTATCAAGTTGCCAAGTCACCGATTGATTCCTAGGCTAGCATTAGGTTATGTTCCGTGACTCTAGTAATGACACAGTAAGTGACACAAGGTGCTTTCATGAACGTTGAAAACGATGTTTACCCCCATCGCCCAGGAAGCATCAAGATGCTTCAAGAGCCTGGGCCCGACGGGCCAATTTACATGGTTAACTTGCTGAAATTCCGAGCGCGGGCTGAATATAAAGATGGCCGAGAAAGCGCACTCACGGGAAGAGAGGCCTATAACTTGTACGCCACCGAAGTGACGCAGGTGATTCAACAGCACGGCGGTAAGATTTTATTTTCGGCAGACGTATCGGGCCTACTGCTTGGCCATGTCGATGAACTTTGGGATGCCGTGGCAATTGCTCAGTATCCGAATCGCGCTGCTTTAATTGCGATGTCGATGTCTGAGGCATTATCCGAGCCCAGTAAACATCGTGAGGCCGGTCTGCAGGGTCAGCTTAATATCGAGACAGTAGGTACTGGCTTGTTTGACTGAAAGCTGTGTTTACGTTGAGAAATGGGTGGGGGGAACAGGTCTGATGAAAGTTAAACGTGTTGGGTTTTTGGTGGGATGCATTGCATTCGTGTTGTTCGGACTCTGGTATTTCCGGCTTCCGTTGTTGCTGCAGCTGGTGACCTTGCAATCGGCCCGAGAGTATCGTGACTTGCCAGCGGCGCCAGAGTTGGCTTGGCAGCAAGGTCCTGCAGAAGCAAACGAGCGGGCCTCCGAAAGGAGGCCTAACATTGTTTTGATTGTTGCCGACGATTTAGGATTTAACGATATTTCGACCTTTGGTGGTGGCATCGCAAATGGCGCCGTGCCCACACCAAATATTGATCGTCTAGCAGCGGAAGGTGCCGTTTTTGAGCAGTCGTACTCCGGTGCAAGCACTTGCGCACCGTCGCGCGCAATGATGATGACTGGGCGTTATCCCACTCGCACAGGCTATGAGTTTACACCTACACCTCCTGGCATGGCCTCTATTGTCAGCCGCTTATACAACCAGATCGATTCTTTTCCAGAAGCTTATTATTCTCAGGATCTTGAAGATCAACAGCCGGATTTTCACTCAAAAGGGTTACCCACGGAAGAAGTGACCGTGGCGGAGGTATTGAAGCAGCAGGGTTATTACACTGCTCACATTGGTAAATGGCATTTGGGTCGAACCAATGGCATGGACCCGAATTCTCAGGGTTTTGATGATAGCTTGTTGATGCAAAGCTTTCTGTTCTTGCCGCAGGATGACCCCCGAGTGGTGAATGCCAAGCTGGACTTTGATCCGATCGACCGATTCTTGTGGGCTAAGTCGGGCTTTTCCGGATCATTCAATACCGTTAACGAACAACGTTTTAAACCCAAGGGTTACTTAACCGATTACTGGACCGACGAGGCCATACGGGTCATTGAAGCAAATCAGAACCGTCCGTTTTTCTTGTATTTAGCTCATTGGGGGGTACACACACCCTTACAAGCAACCAAAGAAGACTATGAGGCCGTGGGTGATTTACAGCCGCATCGACTCAGGGTCTATGCAGCGATGATACGTGCTTTAGATCGATCGGTTGGACGCGTGCTGGATGCACTAGACCAGAGAGGACTGTCCGAAAATACCCTAGTCATATTTACCAGTGATAATGGCGGTCCAGGCTACATCGGTCTTAGCGACATCAATAAGCCCTTTCGGGGTTGGAAAATCACTCAGTTCGAGGGTGGCATCCGCGTGCCCTTATTCTTGCGTTGGCCTCGGGCCATTGAGCCGGGTGTTAGGATCAATACTCCAGTAGCTCACATCGATATGATGCCGACGATTAGTGCCGCGGCACAGGCATCGCTGCCCGGCGATCGTGTGGTTGACGGTATGAGTGTCTTGCCACTGTTGACTCAGGCGGGGCGAGAGAACTGGTCACGCGATACCTTGTTTTGGCAAAATGGTCAGTATCAAGTGGTGCGCCATGGCGATTGGAAGCTGCAGGTAAATTCCCCCAAGTTGACCGAGCCTAAGCAGTGGTTGTATCACTTGGCCGAGGACCCTTACGAGATTAACAATCTCGCGGCCCGTTATCCGGACAAAGTCAGGGAGCTATCGAAGTTACTGTTAGAGCACAATGAAGATCGCATGCCGCCGTTGTATCCGGCGACCACGGAATTGCCAGTACTCATTGATAAGACCATGGCCGATACCTACGAGGAGGGCGATGAGTATGTTTATACCCCAAATTGAAAACGACATAAGAGAAGGTTGGGTAACAGGTTAATTTAAAAAACGCCTTAAAGTGTGAAGGTAAGCATGTCTTAGTGTGTCGCCTGACGGCATTGGCTTCTTATTTGAGTGGCGAGTAAATTGTGGTGGAGGGCGGTTCGAGCCTGTAAACGCCCCTGTCGGCGAGGCGCCACCCCCTTGCAGCGTGCTGGTCGGCGGAGTTCGTGCTAAGAAGCACCACCTATAACCCTTTATTCACCAAGTTTACGTCACTGCTACCCGCTGGAAGCGAGAACAAGACGCCGTCTTGACCAATGGTGAAGTTTTCAAATACGTCTTGGGCGCCGTTTAAAAATAGTGTTGTCTGCCCGGGCGCAACCAAAGGGGGCACGATGTGGTAGTAAAGCAAATGTTTAACGCCCGCCTCTTTTGCCGTTTCGGCCGCATCCATGGGACTGGCGTGATAATCGGGTATATCGCTTGTGACTTTGGCGAGTACCTCAACCCCTTTACTCACGGCGGCATTATTCATTAGCTGGACGAGGTTAGGAGCCAGCGCCTCGTGGACCAGTAAGTCAATGCCTTTAGAGTGCTGAATGATGGTATCTGATTTGACTGTATCGCCGGTGATTAATGTTGTGCGACCTTTGTAGGTAAATTTATAGCCAACGGCCGGGTCTACTGGCGAGTGATCGACCGAAAACGTCTCGATTTTAAGATCGGGAGTTTCGATTAACACCAAGGACGCCCCCTCTTTCGGCTTGTCGAAGCTGTTGGCTTGCATCCCCGCACCGCTTAAGGGCGCTACGCTGTCGCCGTGGTGTGCGTGGCGATAGACGGTATCAAGCTGATAGGCCATGTTAAAGCCGTTAACGATATTTTCGAGGCCCGTGGCGCCGTAGACAGGCAGCGGGCTTGTATTGGCATCATTCACCCAACGTAGTGTGGCCAATTCACCGAGGCCATCGATGTGATCGGAGTGGAAATGCGTGAGGAAGACGGCGTCTATGCCGCCAGGTTGCATACCCATGCGAATCAAGTTGCGTATGCCATCGGTGCCAGCGTCTACCACAAACAGCTGGCTACCCGCGGCGACCACCACACAGGGTCCTGACGCTTTTGGAGCAGGTAGGGGACCTCCGGCTCCACACAGGCCGACCTGAAGGCCGTCGGGTAGCTCATTGAGTACATTTCGGCCCATTTGCTTGTTCATCCCTGCTTCGAGAATGCGCTGCGCGATCGTTTCTTTTTGTAGTGCCACGATAAAGCCGGTGACGACTAAGAGGGCAACAATAATGCCTTTTTTCATTTTCAGTTCCTTTTGACCCACGGGCGCTAAGATGTTGGCCAATGTTATGCCACAAACAGGCCTGAGCCACAAGCAAGTGCTGGTCGCTGCTTTTACTTAAAAGCATGGTAAAGTGTCGCACCGCGGTTAGGGCCCAGTATGAACTTATCTTTTGATCTAATGTTGACCATTTGGGCGGGTGTCGCCGTCGCCTCTGTCCTGCGTGCATTCACTGGGTTTGGCTTCGCTCTGGCTGCCGTTCCTATTTTTATCTGGGTGCTGCCACCCTCGCTGGCGGTGGTCTTAAGTGCGTCACTGGTATTTGCGACTAGCTCCTTGCGTTTTGGTGCATTTAAAAAAGCTTTACCCAAGCGCAAGATCAGCGGATTACTAGTGACTTTGGTCGTCTTCTCGAGCGTCGGTGTCGTATTTTTATCGTCACTGGAGCGCTCGCAGTTTCAGCTGCTGGCGGGTGTGATTTTGCTGATTGCTTGCCTTTTGCTGGTATTTAGCAGGCGGTTTTCATTTTCGGGAAGCACTTTTAAAGACCTGTTTACTGGCTCCGCCGCGGGATTACTCAATGGTCTGCTGTCGATGCCAGGGCCGCCTTTGATTGTGTATGTGCTGGCTACTGAAAAAGATCCTGCCCAAAGTCGCGCTCTGCTAATGACCCTGCTCTTGGTTTCGGCGGCACTGGCGCTAGTCAATTTTACCTGGATGGGTTTTGTCACTATCGACAGCCTTTGGCTGTTTTTGCTGGCTTGGCCCGTGATGTTGCTGGGCGACCGCTTGGGCAACCACTGGTTTGCCAGCTATGGGTCTCAGCAATACCGTCGCGTAGCCATCGGCGTGCTGGTGTTGATCGCGTTATCTTCTGTTGCATCTGGCATAGGGCGGCTGTAAATTGGCGCCTCACATGCAATTTATGACATACAAATGACAAAACCTGCAAATCTCTTGGAAATTGACGGTCGTCGTCAGCGCAGCGAGCGCAGTAAGCAAGCCATTATTGATGCAATGGCTGCTATGATAGAGGAAGGGAACCTTATCCCTACTGCGCAACAAGCATCCGATCGCGCGGGCGTGGGGATTCGGACCGTCTTTCGTCACTTTTCGGATATGGAAAATTTGTTTTCGATTGCCGACACTCAGCGTCGCGCGCATATCGAAGGCCTATTTGCTGGCGGCGATCGTCATGGTTCTGTCAGTGAGCGCATTCAAAAATTGGTTGATTATCGCAGCGAACAGTATGAATTAGTGGCTAATATTGCTCGGTCATCGTTGGCACAGCGCTGGCGCTACAAAGCCCTGCACGAGAACTACGCTCGGTATCAGCGGGCTTTGCACAATGACAATTTTGACTGGTTGCCCGAACTAAGGTCTTTGCCCAAAGCGTTACAAGATTCGATTGAGGCGCAGCTCTCTTTTGAACACTGGGATCGTCTGCGTGATCATCAGAACCTAGGTGCCGACGCGGCCAAAGCCGCTATCGCAGAGACGCTTGCGCGCCTTCTAGGGGCTTAGGCGTTTTCTATGTGGTCAATGATTTGAGCAAAGCGCCACAGCCGATCTTGTCCCCACGCCTGAGCGATTACCTGGCCCTCGGGTGAAATGAGTCGGAAGCTGGGCACACCCCAACTGCCCCAGGAATACATGTCTTGTCGGTTTTGCTCTAGCGCGTCGCCCCAACCGGGTTTGTCTAGATAGGTTTCGGCCTCTTTCCAATGCAAACCGGCGCGCTCGCATATCTTTTTCAAGCCGCGATTTGAGAGCGAGTTGATGCCCTCACAGAAAGCGCCATCCATAAAGCTTTTTAAGTATTCGCGCTGCAAGCCTTGCTGTATCGCCAGCGGATAGATTGAAAAGCCGCGAATGACCCCTTCGCCGATGGGGTCGTAAAAATTGCCGAAGCCCACTTTATTTAGCGTTTTCGCTTCACGCGCGCAATCGCTCATGATGTAGGCCCCTTTAGTGCGAGTGAGCGTTACTCCCCGCATGACCATAGGCAAGACGGGCTTTAACACCAGTTCGACACCTGCTCGATCTGCGAGTGCGCAGACGGCGTCAAAGCATATGGCTGAATAGGGTGATCGCAGGCTCGGGTAGCATTCTAGTTGGTAGCCATGACTTAATGTTTGCTGGGGCAGCGTGCTTGCTCTCGGAAATAGAATGTCTCCGTAGACTCCAAGCGCCTGCAGGCGCTGCTCGAGGTGATACAAGCGGTCAACCCCCCAATACCATTCGCCTTCGTAGTACAACATGGCGCCTGCGTAGTGGCCAAGTTCTTGCTGGTATGTCGAGCCGTCGGTGATGGCTGCTTCTGCTGCAGCTAACGCATCCCCGTCGTAAGTGGCATTCTCGAGTTCGCCCGACCAAAGTGAATCGCCTAAGTCGATAAGCTCGTCGATGGGGCGAGCCCCATTTTTCACGAGAGCGCTGGCTCTAACACTCGCGGCTTTAAGGGCAGTATCACTGGGTACGTAATCGCCAGCCTTAAACTGTAATCCGTAACCTGGTGCTATAAAAGCCGCATCGGTTCGTGATAGCGCAATTAACAATTCAGGCTCTGGATTGTTATTGCCGGATACCCCCCGAGTTAAGTGTGCCGTAAATCTTGCTGATGTGTTGGCTTGAACGAGCTTAAGTGCCTGCATTAGTAAATGTGAATAGGGGTCATCCACCTGGTAGAACACATGAACATGGTGATCACGTCTGTCGCGCCGTCGAAGCTGTTCGGCGCGTTCGCGTTTTTTGGCAAGATGCTTGTCGCTGAGACGGCTTTTAAGGACCTGTCTCTGCAAAAGGCGAAACAGGCGCGATTGCGTGCTGGAAGAAGCACCGCTTTGGCGAGTTATGTTAGGTTCTGACATGGCGCTTGGTACCCGTTGATTTTGTTATGGCCAAGAGTGTGCCATAGGTGCCCAATCCAACATAGTGCAAAGACTGGAGTTTACAGCTGGGTCTTTGCCTTGAGTTTTGCTAAAAGCGCTAGCTGCGCTTCTTTACCCAAAGGTTCTGGCGAATGAGGTTCAGGTGCGGGTAAGGCAGGAACTTCGAACGATTCCCCCTGAAGTACACGTTCTAGGTATTTTTGATAGTGCTGCTCAAAGGCCTTGAAAGCTTTGGCCTCGGGCTCGTTCGTTAGTATGAACCATCCGGCATCGCGCCCTGCTAGGTACACGATTGGGTGACTCCAGCTCTGGCTAGCCTTGGGTGAAGGCGCTTGGCAGGCCTGAAGATAGGCGCTGTGTGCATCGGGTAACCCCAACTCACCAAGTTGAGCGACACACTGTTCATGCATGCGGCTGAGGGTTGGCAGGTACTCACTTTTCTCGATGGCGCTTTTCGCAGCTTGCAACAATATCCTGACGGGATACTTGTTGAGTGACTCAAACCACAACTTTTTGACTTGTTTGACTTGGTCGGCGTCAGGGTAAGCTGAGTAGTACTGGTTGTGATAGTTTAGCCGAAAGAGAGCAAAAATTTGGTTGATGGCTTCGACATATTCTTCGCGCGGAGGCTGTGAACTGCTGGACGCATGGGTAGGCTCGGGGAGGCTTTTACCCAGCGACTCAATCTGGTCGGCGATGTCGCTAATCGATTTTTTGCTCATTTTTTTCGTCTCTATTGCGCCCAAGATGTATCGCTAAGATCCTCGCTCAGGCTGCGACCTCGGGTACTGCTTGTCGCCTCGCTGGCCAATTGATGCTGTTTGGCCCAGTGATACTTTACGTGCTGCAAGAACTTACTGTTCCATGAGGTTTGGAGCTGGTTTGAGTCTCGCCAAAAAACAATAAATTCGGGCAGTAAGTCGTTGGCAAAGTTAGCATCAATATGCGACAGCTTTAAAATATCATAAACATCGCTACTGGGGGTCCAATCGGCAGGTATGCGCGTTGGCTCGGTGCTGTGCTTGATCGCAGAAGTGTAGCGGGCCCATTGCAAGCGGATGTGCTGAATGAATCGAGAATTCAATTCTTTAGGGTGACTTCCGCGTTCTTTCCAGTACA
>NZ_CBFHWH010000004.1:25576-63337 GCF_965659035.1 Aequoribacter sp.
AAACAAACTCAGGGATGGCCTCGTTAACGAACTCTGGGTCGACTCCGTTGCGATTTAGAATTTCTAAGGCATCGGCATTAGGGCGCCAGTTATTGTCCAATCGCGCGGGCTGATTTACCTCGAAGTTCGAGCCGTTTTTGGGTGCTTGCTGACGTCGCCATTGGCCTATGACATGCGTCCTGAACTTGTTCTCCCAAGCATGTGATGGCTCATCGCGCTCGCGCCAGTACAAAATGAAGTCTTCCAGTTGATCCAGCGCAAATTGGCGCGGGATGGCGTGGTTTAATTGCAGTAACTGCAAAATGTCCTCGCTAGGGGACCAATTATTTCTGAGCGTTTGCGCTCGTCTTGGCGGTTGAGTCGGCTGTACCTGTTCGCTCTTTTCTGCGGGTTGGTTAAAGGCGAAAACCAGTTGATCGCTACTGTGTAGTGGGGGTGAGTCGATTAAAATGACGGCTTTTTCAACCAAATTACGACTTATTCGGTGCAAATCACCTGAGGTCCAAAATCCGCAATGGTTTAGCAGCTGCTGGCGTGGTAGCGTGAACCACTTAAAGCCGCGTTGGGTATGGCCGTCAAGGTGTTGCGTGAGTGCGTCAAGCTGTTGCAGTAGAATGGCTTCTTCCAGACCAATGGTTGCCGCGAGCGCGGGCGAAAACACCATGGACGTTTCAGGAAGTAAAGACGATCGGGGCATACTGGGTCGCTTGTTTAGTTAAGTTTATAAACCTTGGTAGCTAAGGGTACCTCATGGCGAAAGCAAAAACAGCGTTTGTCTGCAACGAATGTGGATCGGATTACGCAAAATGGCAGGGACAATGCAGTGACTGCGGAATATGGAATACCCTCGTCGAGTTTAAGCTGGGCCCGGCGAGTGGCGCAAAACGCAGTAAAACCCAGACAGCGAACGCCAGCTACGCAGGCGTTCGAAGCGAAGCCAAGCGACTGAGTGAAATCGATCTTGAAAAAACACCGCGTTTTACTTCGGGTACCAGCGAATTTGATCGTGTTTTAGGGGGTGGCTTAGTCCCCGGATCGGCAATTTTAGTGGGTGGACATCCAGGAGCAGGCAAAAGTACTTTGCTGTTGCAAACGATGTGTCATCTGGCGCAAGACCGCGAGGTACTATACGTAACCGGTGAGGAGTCGCCGCAACAGATCGCGATGCGAGCGCATCGCCTAGAGTTACCGGTTGACCGCCTGCGATTAATGGCTGAGACCAATATTGATGCGCTGTTGGCCACGGCAGAGGAAATCAAACCTGCGGTGATGGTGGTAGATTCAATACAGGTTATGCATGCCGATGATATCACCTCGGCTCCCGGCAGTGTGTCGCAGGTGCGCGAGTGTGCGGCGCGCTTGACTCGCTATGCGAAGTTGTCGAACACCGTACTTTTTTTGGTGGGTCACGTGACAAAAGACGGTTCGCTTGCCGGACCTAAAGTACTTGAACACATGATCGATTGCTCGATCTTATTGGAAGGCGACGCCGACAAGCGCTTTAGAACCTTACGCGGTCAGAAAAACCGTTTTGGCGCTGTCAATGAGTTGGGTGTGTTTGCCATGACTGATAAGGGTTTGCGTGAGGTGAAAAACCCCTCGGCAATATTCTTAGACCGAGGGCATGACGCCGCACCTGGCAGCATTGTCATGGCGGTTTGGGAAGGTACGCGTCCTTTATTGGTTGAAATACAAGCGCTGGTCGATGACTCGTCATTGTCCAATCCCAGACGCGTAGCCGTGGGCCTTGAGCAAAACCGTTTGGCCATGCTGTTGGCGGTCCTCCATCGACACGCGGGACTGCAGCTGGGCGATCAAGACGTATTTGCTAACGTGGTGGGCGGGGTTAAAGTTTTGGAAACGAGCGCCGACCTATCGTTGTTAGCGGCTATAGTGTCGAGTTTTAAAGATCGTATCTTGCCGCGCGATTGGGTCGTATTTGGCGAAGTAGGCTTAGCGGGTGAGATTCGCCCAGTACCCAGTGGGCAAGAACGCCTGGCCGAAGCTGCCAAGCATGGTTTTAAACATGCGATTGTACCCAAGGGCAATATGCCTAAACAGCCGATTAACGGTTTGAAGGTCGTGGGGGTGTCCAAATTGTCCGAGGCGATGGACGCTCTGCAAATATAATCATTCTATTGGCGGGCGGTCTGTAGGGTTTCAAAAATCGTTTCGCAGTCGCGGTAAAATTGCTGTTGGGCGTCGCCTAAATAAGGTGCAATCATCGTCAGAAGCTGCAGAACACCTCGGTGCATCGTAATTTCTGGATCGCGTCGCCCGTGGAGTAAGTGATCGAACGAGAACCAGAAGGTGGCCGTTTGCGACAGGTTGTCGGCAATGGCGTTCAATTGCTGTTCTCTGGTGTCGCCGCCTTGGGCGATAAGTTCATCACACAGGGCATAGAACGCGGCGCGTTTTAGCGCCAATATCCGTTTGAAACCACGCTCGACTTTTGGGTAACGGTTGATCAAATCAGTTAAGTTATCGTATATGAACCGATAGTCGTGCATATCTTCAAACAAGACGAATAGATAGTACCAGTTGTTCTCGACAGACTCTTGATTGGCCAAAGGGGCGGCAATAGGTGCGGCTAAGGTTTCGCTGATGCGTTGTTCAAATTGATCGAAGAGTGCGGCAATGATGGGGTCCTTGCCTTTGAAGTGATAGTACAAATTGCCTGGGCTCATATCGAGTTCATCAGCAATTTCTAGGGCCGTCGTGTGTACCTCGCCCTGCTCGTTAAAAAGGGTTAAGGCTGTGTGTAAAATACGATCAGGAGTTTTCACAGGCCGACACTCTGACTAGATGGGCGCATTGTGGCACATTTTTGGAGAATAAAAAAAAGGGCCGCATAAGCGACCCATAAACATAAGGGATTCGTGGAATTCCTGGATGTATCCTTTAGGCGACCTTGTTCAGGCCAGCCGCTTTGCGCAAACGCTCGAAGCGACCTTTAGCTTTCTCGATGCGCGCTTCAATGGCCTCACGATCAGCGAGTTTGGCGATTGCGAATTTGCTGGTATCGATATCCGCCAACTTCTCTTTGGCTTCGGTTTCGACTTTCTCGCCGCGTGCTACCAACTCTTTATACAGTTCGCTGGCTTTGCCACGCTGAGCTTCTAACTCTTCGTTTAAAGATTTCAGGCGAGTTTGCACTTCGTCGAAGGCTTTGCCATATACGCCTAAGCCGGCGAGTACTGCTTTGCGCGGCAATTCAAAAGCTGATTCTTTGGCGGTTTCGGGCTTAGCTTTGGCGCGTGTTTTGGCCGCTGCTGGCTTTGCTTTAGCCGCTGTACGACGAGTTTTGGTCGCCGTAGTCTTGGTGGCTTCTGCTTTGTCAGTTGCTGATTTGCGAGCGGTCGTTTTGGCGGCGACTTTTTTCACAGGTGCTTTTTTAGCGGCTGTGGTGCGACGCGCGCGCTTTGGTTTCGCCTCTGCTTCAATTGTAGCTGCTACAGTTTCTGCAGGTGCTTCTACTGCGCTTACTTCGGTTTTGATATCTTCAGCCATGATGTTCTCCTGAACTTTGCGTGAACTTGGGGCGCATAGTAGTAAGCAAAATTAGAAAACACATACTAAAAATAAAAAAAGTGTTCATTGTGGGTTTTTTACTCTAATTGGGATCCACAGCGGCTGTATTTTCGTAAAGACTGGTGCACAATTTCGCCTTCAAAAATCAGGACAAGATCGGTGCCAAATTTACGTTTCAAAAGTTTTTTTCAAGCCCTTGTGGTGGTTGTTATCGGCGTCTTCATCGCCTTTAAAATTTTAACCGGTAAGCCGAAACCCGACCCCAAACCAATTATCGCACCGGCACCCATCGAGGTCAGTGTTATTCAAGCTGAGCCGACGGCCCAGAGTCTGATGGTCACCACTCAAGGAACGGCGGAGCCCGCGGTTGCAACACGATTAAGCTCGGAGGTGATGGGCCAAGTTCTGTCGATATCCGAGCATTACCGCCCCGGCGGCTTTTTTAAGCAAGGGGATGTACTACTGAGCGTCGATGATACGCAGTATCGTTTAGCAATGGCGCGAGCAGAATCCCAGCTTGCCGCAGCGCGGCAGCGCTTGGCTGAAGAACGTGGCCGAGCACTGCAAGCCCAGCGCGAATGGCGGGATTTGGGGAGTGAATCCGCGAATGCGCTGTTTTTAAGGCAGCCGCAAATCGAGGCGTCGCAGGCGGCTGTGAAAGCGGCCGAGATTGAAGTTGCCAAAGCCCAGCGCGATTTGGAGCAGACCAAAATCAAAGCGCCTTTTGACGGGCGGGTTAGGCAAAAGCTGGTGGATTTGGGCCAATACATTGGTGTGGGTATGCCGGTCGCTGAAGTCTATTCAACCGACGAAGTTCGTATCCAGTTACCCCTAACCGACAAGCAGCTGGCAATGCTAGATCTTCGTTTGTTGGAATCTGCTAATCCGGAAGTGGATCAGGTCACTATAAGTGCACAGGTAGCGGGACAAACGTGGACCTGGAATGGTCGCTTGATCGGCACCGGTGCCGATGTGGATATTCAATCTCGCGTTCATTTTGTTATGGTCGCCGTTGATGATCCTTTTGGTTTTAACGACGATGCTAACTACCCGCCCTTGACTCCGGGGCTGTTCGTGTCAGCAACCTTGCGCGGTAAGCCTATAGAGGGTGTAACGCAATTGCCACGTAGCGCGATACATACGGACGGCACCATTCGATGGGTGGACGATCAGGACATTTTGCGTGAGCACGGTGTCGATTTATTGCAGTCAGATGGGCAACAGGCGTGGGTTCTGGGGTTAGATAGAGCAATGAACGTGGTAACACAATTACCAGCAGGCGTTCTTGCTGGTACGCGCGTGCGAACAGCTGACGCGCTCATAGGGGCGGTGAACTGATATGAACGGACCAATTCGCTGGTTTATCGATAATCCAATCGCAGCAAACTTGCTGATGATTCTGTTGGTGCTTGGCGGATTACTGGCGATTCCAGCCTTGAATAAGCAGTTTTTCCCAGAAATCGAAATCAACTCGGTATCCGTTTCGATGGTGTATCCGGGCGCTAGCCCGCGCGAAGTCGAAGAGCAAATTTGCGCGCGCATTGAAGAAGCCGTGCACGATTTGCGCGGTGTAAAAGAAATACGTTCCGTAGCTCAGCAGGGCGTCGGTACGGTATTGATCGAAGCGGAGCAAGGTTACGATACCTCGAAATTGACGGCCGACGTCAAGACTCGGGTTGATGCAATAAATACCTTTCCTGGTGATGCCGAACGGCCGATCGTTGTGGAGAACGCGTATCGTCACCTGATGGCGGTGGTGAACATTGCGGGTGATTTGAGCGAGCGAGAACTCAAAGTACTGGGCGAGCGTTTACGCGATGACCTTTCTGCAGAGCCTTATGTATCGGTCGTGGAGTTGCGAGACCCCCGCCCCTACGAGGTATCGGTCGAGGTTGCCGAGGCTAACTTACGACGCTACGGCCTGACGTTTGACGGAGTGGTGGCGGCCATTCGGGGTGCATCGCTTAATTTGCCGGCAGGTGCCATCAAAGCGGAATCAGGCGATATTCGTTTACAGACTCGGGGTCAGGCTTATGGACGTACCGATTTCGAAGCCATTCCTCTAATCACGCGGTCCGATGGGGTAACCGTGACCCTCGGGGATGTCGCTGTCGTTCGAGATGGTTTTGCCGATATCGATATCGAGACCCGTTTTAATGGTAAGCGTAGTCACGCTTTGGATGTTTACGTGACGAGCGATCCGCAGACTCTTCGTACCAGCGAGGTCGTGCATCAATGGATCGAAAAAACCCAGCCGACCATGCCGGAGGGTGTGACGCTAACCATGTGGCGCGATTCCTCGGTTCCCTTTGTCGAGCGTGTAGACACCTTGCTTAAGAACGGCGTGGGTGGCTTGGGCTTGGTGTTCTTGGTCTTGCTGCTTTTCTTGCGACCTAAACTCGCGATGTGGGTATGCGTGGGCATCGGCGTGGCTTTTATGGGCGCGTTTTTCTTATTGCAGTATACGAACACCAGCTTGAACATGATTTCACTGTTCGCTTTCCTGCTGATTCTGGGGATTGTGGTGGATGACGCCATTATTGTGGGTGAATCCATTCATACCTACCAAACCAATGGCCACCCTGGTTCCGACGGAGCCTTCATTGGTGCTAAAGCCGTGTTAAAGCCGGTAATGTACGCGGTGGTAAGCACCATGATTTTCTTTGTACCTATGTTGTTTATGCCCGGTGATATGGCGTCGGCGGCAACGGCCATACCTGTGGTGGTGATTTTGGCCTTGGCGTTTTCCTTGATCGAGAGTTTATGGATCTTGCCGCCGCATTTGGCGTACATGAAACCTGCCGCACCGCCACGTTCGGCGATCTTAAAAACATTGGAGACAGTGCGACTGAAGTTTGCAGATGGTTTGGTACGTATCGCCGACGATTACTATCAGCCGATGTTAAAGGGCGCTCTCAAACACAATGTATTGGTGTTGGGTTTCTTTTTGGTTGCTCTGCTGATGACTCTGGCTATCTACGCGGGCGGCTGGTTGCGTTCGGGCTTTTTCCCTCAGGTCAACTCTGATTACGTGCAGGTTCAAATTGCTCTTCCCGATGGAGGCCCTTTCCGCCGCAGTCTTGAAGTCATGGATCAGGTCGAGCAAGCAGCGATTGCCATGAAAAGTGACTACAACCAGCGCCCTGAGTTCGCAGATGAGCTGGCTATTGGGAATATCTCGGCGTCGGCCCGCGAAAATCAAGTGCGGGTGATCGTCGAAACACTCTCTGACGAGGTCGACACCAAAGAGCTCTCTACTGAGCTAGAAAACTCCTGGGGTGATTTGGGGTTAGTCGAGTCGCTACAAGTGGATTACACCATTAACCATCTCGGTAAGCCTATCACCTTGGTGTTGACCTCAACGTCAGTGAGCGACCTACAAAGCGTGGCTGCGGAGTTGCGCGCTATTCTGGAGACCTACGAGGGTGTTTACAACATTACCGATTCTCTGGAAGCGCCTCGCGACGAGATTGTGTTGGACTTAAAACCGCAGGCTGAAAACCTGTCAGTGACTTTGTTTGATTTAGCGCGGCAGGCCCGCGAAGCCTTCTACGGAGCAGAAGCACAGCGTATCCCGAGGGTAAAGGAAGACGTTAAAGTGATGGTGCGTTACCCCGAAAACGAGCGTTTGTCGGTCGATGATCTGGACGAATTGCGCATTCGTTTACCCAACGGTTCAGAGGTGCCTTTTAACACGGTAGCTGACGTTGCGATTGAACCTGGTTACCAGAAAATCGAGCGCTTGGACCGCGAGCGCACATTGGTGGTGTCTGCCGATGTTGTGGCTGGTACGTCGAGCCCCAGAGCCGTCGTCGATACCATCATCAATGACTACCTGCCCGTATGGCAGCAGAGCTACCCCAGCGTCGGGTTGGCTTTGGATGGAGAGTTGGAGGAGGAAGGGGAGTTCTTGCGGGCAATGTTAACGTACATGGGGCTAGCCTTGCTGATCATTTACGGCTTGATGGCGATTCCATTCCGCTCTTACTGGCAACCCTTCCTGATTCTTACGGCCGTACCTTTTGGTGTCATGGGCGCCATTTTGGGTCACCTGATTTTGGATTGGCAAGTGAGCATGTTTTCAATTTTGGGCGTTATTGCCTGCGCAGGTGTGGTGGTGAATGACAATTTAGTGCTCATCGATCGCGTGAATAACTTGCGCGACGAGGGTGGCATGAATCTGTATGACGCTCTGGTAAACGGAGCTCGCGACCGATTCAGACCGATTATTCTGACCTCGCTCACCACTTTTATTGGCTTGTTGCCGATTATGTCTGAGACAAGCGTGCAGGCTCAATTCCTGATCCCTATGGTGACCTCATTGGCCTTTGGGGTGCTGTTTGCGACCGGTGTGACTCTTGTGCTCGTCCCCTGCCTTTACCTCTTTGGCGAGCAGGTGGGCAGCTTGTTACGGCCGCGCTCGGCGGTCGCCTCCGCCTGATACAAAAAAAGCCCGCAAGAGCGGGCTTTTTGATTCAACGCGGAGAGTTGCTTAGCTGGCCTTGGGACCTGCCGCAACAATCGCTTCTGATACGTCAAACTTAGTAATGTTGTTCTGGAACAAATTAGCCAGAGCCTGCGCTTGTTTGTCATAAGCAGCGTCGTCACCCCAGCTTGCGCGAGGATCGACGTACTTGGCATCAACACCAGGGATTTCGGTAGGGAAGTCTAGGTTCAGAATGTCCAAGTGTTTGGTTGGTGCTGAGGCAAGCGCTCCGCTTTGTGCTGCAGCCACAACCGCGCGAGTCACAGGGATTGGGAAGCGCGCACCAGTTCCACCAGGAGCACCTGAGCCGCCAGTCCAGCCTGTATTGATTAAGTAAACTTGGCTTCCGAAGTCTTCAATACGACGCATCAACAGATCAGCGTAGTCACCGGCAGGGCGAGGCATAAACGGTGCGCCGAAGCAGGTTGAGAACGTGGGGTGAACACCCGCCTCTGCACCCACTTCAGTCGAGCCCACACGAGCAGTATAACCACTTAAAAAGTGGAACGCGGCAGCTTCTTTGCTGAGGATTGAGATCGGAGGTAACACGCCCGATACGTCACAGGTCAAGAAAATAACGCAGCTGGGCTCGCCCGCCGCATTTTCAATAACGCGTTTCTCGACGTGCTCTAAGGGGTAGCAGCAACGACCGTTCTCGGTCAGGCTGGTGTCGCAGTAATCCGCATGGCGGTTATTGTCTAGTACGACGTTTTCGATGATCGAACCAAAGCGAATCGCATCCCAAATGACCGGTTCGTTCTTTTGGCTCAAATCGATGGTTTTAGCGTAGCAGCCGCCTTCTAAGTTAAAGACCGAACCTTTGGCCCAGCCATGCTCGTCATCACCAATTAAATAACGCTCGGGATCGGCGCTTAATGTTGTCTTGCCCGTGCCTGATAATCCAAAGAACAGAGTGGTCTGGCCATCCTCGCCAACGTTTGCAGAGCAGTGCATGGACATGACGTCTTTTTCGGGTAGCAGAAAGTTCTGAACAGAGAACATCGCCTTTTTCATTTCGCCGGCGTAGCGCATGCCCGCAAGGAGAACTTTGCGGCGACCGAAATTGATAATGACCGTGCCATCAGAATTGGTGCCATCGCGCTCTGGGTCACATTCGAACGACGCAACGTTTAAGATCTGCCATTCTTCCTTGTTGCCGCTGTTGTATGACTCGGGGCGAATGAACATGTTGCGTCCAAACAGCGATTGCCACGCTGTTTCGGTTGTTACGCAGACAGGGATGTAATGTTCTTTGTGTTCGCCCACGTGCAGATGCTGAATAAAACGATCACCTTCCGCCAAGTGCGCTTTAACGCGGTCCCACAGTGCGTCGAACTTATCTGCGTCAAACGGACGGTTAACACTGCCCCAGTCGATGGCGTCCTCGCTGCTGGGCTCGCGAACGATGAAGCGGTCCGCCGGTGAGCGCCCAGTGCGCTTGCCTGTTGTTACAAGCAATGCGCCTGTGTCAGAAAGAATGCCTTCGCCACGTTTGAGAGATTCCTCAATCAATTGCGCGGGCGTTAAGTCAGTGTACTTAGTCACCGTCGTGCTCTGTTCGGTCATGTTGTGTCCTGTCTGTGTCTGTCGAAAAGGGTTATGGCGCTCTTATGGCACCTATATCAGTTTTTCGGTTCGAGTATTATGTCAGATCGACGGGTGCTTTTGTTAAAAAAGTAAGTAAACGGTGCGTGCATTTATATTAAATTTTCACTAGGTTTCAGTTAATGCGAGATCAATTGCGCTGATTCTGAGTTTTTGAATCTTGGAATTGAGCCAGCGAACGAGCTCGTGATTTGTTTTGCGAATACTCTGTGCGCTGCTTTGACCGAGCGCGCATTTTTGAGCCGTCGCCATTAGCGTGAGGGACGCGGGCGTAAGAAAAGTGAATTACGAGCTGGGCGCGGGTAAGTAGCATTCCAGATTTGTAGGTTTAACGATCCGCCTTCGTGTCTCAGCCAATTTCTTGCGGACCGCTTCAAGGCCGTCAATGGCACGCTAAGCACGCGACGTCCTGTCGCGTGACGTTCCGCGCGAAACAGGCTGCAGCCGTTCGGCTAAGGTTTTGTGCTCTTGTCTGAGTATCCAGTAGCGAAGGCCAAAGAACTAGTGCTGAACCGGTGCGTCAGGCTGTAGTTCAAGCTCAGAAAAATCGCTGTGATCGAAGCGGTATTGCATATTGCAAAACTCGCAGTCGACTGTGATCTCCCCCATTTCTTGCAGCAGCGATTGAATATCGTCGCGCGCTAAAGACGCGATGGCACCGAAGCTACGCTCGCGCGAGCACGAGCAGGAAAACTCGGCGGGTTCAGGGTCAAATAGCCGGACTTCGTCTTCGTGAAATAGGCGATAAAGCAGAGTGTCTGAATCAAGCTGCAAGAGTTCGTCGTCTTTCAAGGTGTCAGCAAGTGTTGTGACGTGCTCCCACTGCTGAGCCCTCAAGGCATGATCTTTGGTGACTTCGGTAGGGAGTTGCTGCAATAGCAGGCCAGCGGCACGCTCGCCATCGCAGGCAAGCCACAGACGGGTGCCTAACTGCTCGGATTGCTCAAAGTAAGCATCTAAGGACTTTGCGAGCGAGTCAGCCTCGAGAGTTACGATGCCTTGGTAGCGATTGCCGCCGATAGGATCGATCGTGATAGCCAATTGGCCTTCGCTCATGAGTTCAGTAAATGTCTGACTTGTCGCGTGTTCGGCACCTCTTGCGATACCTCGTAGCTTTCTGTCGTGCGTGCTTTCGGCCATGATCAGGGGGATTTGGCCCTCGCCGCGAGCCTGAAGAATAAGTTTACCCTCGAACTTGAGGGTGGCGGTCAAGAGTGCTGCGGCGCTTAACATTTCGCCGAGCAAGATTTTTACGCCCGGCGCGTAAGCGTGAAGCTTGAACAATTCTGTGAGGCTGTGATCTAGCCTTACGTATTCGCCGCGGATGTCTGCATCGTCAAAAATAAACCGTTGGGTTAAATCCATGTGTTCAAAAGACATTGTGTGTTCCATGTTGGGTTTATCCAGGCGCTGCTGGTCGACACTAAGAAAAGCAATAAATAGTTCAGATGCTGATACACGCGTGCATTATACTACGCGCCTTTCATTTATGCGCGATCACTTTTATGACGGCAACAGGCAAGTGGTTTATTTATGTGGTAACCGTGTTGATTTGGGGATCGACTTGGTATGCCATTGAGTTGCAGTTAGGTGTTGTCCACCCTGTGGTTTCCATTGCTCACCGGTTCGCTGTGGCTGGCGTGGTGGTTTTAGTCGGACTCTCGATTAGCGGGCGCTTGGTGCGAATTCGTTGGCGAGACCAACGATTTTTGATGCTGCAGGGGCTTTTACTCTTCAGCGGAAATTACATTTTTATTTACACGGGAACCCAAACGCTACCGTCGGGTTTGGTGTCATTAGTATTCTCGATGATGGTGATTACCAACATGGTGGCGGGTCGAATTTTTATGAATTTGCCGCTCAGTTGGTATGTGGGTGTCAGCGGCCTCGTGGGCATGGCCGGCATTGCGATAATATTCACGCCCGAAGTGGCTAGCTTCTCGTTAGCAGATGAGTCGTTGAATGCCATGTTTTTGTGCTTTATCGGCACCTGCTTGGCCTCATTGGGTAATATCGTTGCGGCCCGCAATATGCGCGAACGATTACCACCGCTCCAGTGCAACATGATGGGAATGCTTTATGGGTCGGGTAGTTTGTATCTTTTGAGCTTCGTTATGGGCTTGCCGATTA
The DNA here is from genome assembly GCF_965659035.1 of Aequoribacter sp. Classification (NCBI taxonomy): domain Bacteria; kingdom Pseudomonadati; phylum Pseudomonadota; class Gammaproteobacteria; order Cellvibrionales; family Halieaceae; genus Aequoribacter; species Aequoribacter sp. The sequence continues at coordinate 37,329 of NZ_CBFHWH010000004.1, forward strand.
CTATCGAGTGGAGTTCTCAGTATCTCGGATCACTGTTTTATTTGAGTCTGATCGGTTCGGTTGCCGCATTTTGGTTTTACGTCACCTTAATTGGCGAGGTTGGGCCATCTCGCGCTGGGTATATCGCCCTGTTAACCCCCCTGGTGGCGCTGGTAATTTCTGCGGTTTTCGAAGATTATCAATGGACCTGGTATGCCACTGCTGGGCTTGTGTTAGTTTTGGGTGGTAATTTCATTGCAATGCGGCGCGATTAAGCTATGGCGAAAATTAAAATTACTCATAAACACGCGCGATCCGATGATGAAGTAGTCGAGGCAGCTAAGGGTTTAGCTGAGCGTTTAGAAAAAGAGCACGGGCTGATTTGTGAGTGGTTTGACCACAGCGCGACTATGAAGGGCAAGGGCGTATCGGGACGTTTGCTGATAGCGCCCGGTCGAATCGATATTGAGGTGACATTGGGGCTGGCAATGTCTTTGTTTAAAGGTCTTGTCGAGAAAGAAATGCGTGACTATCTGGTACGTCATTTAAGCTAGCGCCAAGTCTGCTTGATGCATTTCTGGCACTAGGCCTCTCAGGTCTTACAGGCTTCGTTCGACGAACCGAACTGGGTTGGGGTCGTTTGTCACGGTTAACCACGCCTCTGCGAGTATCTCGCCGCGCTCGACCACCGTTTGCCAATAGCGTTGCCGCATGCCCTGATCAAACCGTCTGAAGTCGCTGCGATCTGGAATTTTTGCGTGGGGCAGTTTGCTGATGTAACGCTGACTGGGGGCGATTAAGACGAGCTTGTCGACAGAGCGCGGGTCGAGCTTGCGGGCCTTGCGCATTTTATCGAACCACCCGGGTGTTATTTGATTGGTGAAATGTGGGTATAACACTAAGCCGTCGCCATGATAATCACGCAGGTCAAAATGATAATCGATAATGCCGCCATCCCAATAATGACCTTCAGGGGCGCCGTGGATATTCGATTCGCCCACCAAAACTGCGGGTATGGAGCTGCTGGCGTGAATGGCGGGCGCGATCGCGTCGTCGATTAAGGGTACCCAATGGGTACCAAACCCGGTGAGGGGCAAAGCCTCTTGCGGAGTGGGTCCCGAATGAAACACCACGCGTTGAAAGTGTTTTTGCAAGCGCGCTCGAGCTAGGGTATTGCCGATTGCAGCGCCCAGCATGTGACGGCCCACACGCACTGGGTTGTCGGGGTTGACGGCCGAGGGTGCCCGAGCTGTAACGATGCGGGTTCTGAGTTTATGCTCTTCTAAAATGGCTCGTTTGCCTTGCTTGCCCAGCAGATCAGACAGCATGTCTCGAGTGACTTGACTGATTTCGGCGGTCGTAGGTTTGCGGTCGTAGGTTTGATGAATGTATGGGTCCAAAAACGCCTGCATAGCAGCGGCACTATCGGCTTGTGCTAGGTAGGCGTGACGCCAACACCCAATCGAAGAGCCCAGTGCAGTAAGGGGGGTTGAGCGTTTTTCGAGCAGGGTTTCGTTGAGTGCCATATCCAGTTGGCATAAGACCAACCATTTTGGCCCTCCCGACGCGCCCACAAGTAAATCGAATAAATCGCTGTTCCAACCTTGCTCTTGCAGGCGCTTGAATGCGGTAGGGCCGGCGTAGATATCGAGTGGGAAGGGCTGAGTCATGACTATCGCTTAGTAAAACATGAATGGACGAGCTTACAGCGCGTTGTGGTTGTGGGATAATAACGCGTTAACGCCAGCGCGTCATTGCTTGGAGGCATGCTTGATCACGGCTTGGAATACACTGTTGTTTTACTGCGGCGCTATCGCGATTGGCTCCTACGCCGGTGGTATGTTACCGCGACTGATCACCATGACGCATACTCGAACGCAGCTGGCAATGAGCGCGGTATCAGGCTTGATGCTAGGAGTAGCCTTTTATCATTTGTTGCCTCACGCGTTGGCCGAATTTGGTGAGGGCTATGGTATTGACGACGTGGTCTGGTGGCTCATGATTGGTTTAGTCAGCATGTTGCTGTTGCTGCGGTTGTTTCACTTCCACCAGCACGATTTTACGCCTGCAGCTGACCACAGCCATTGCGATCATGATCATCATTCGCATCATCATGATCACGATGTGACGACGCCAACAGCGGTAAAAGTACACCCAATGAGTTGGCTCAGTATTGCCTTTGGTTTGAGCGTGCATACCATTATCGATGGCGTGGCGCTGGGAGCTGTTGTCTTGGCTGAGGGTGCAAGCTCTACCCATGTCGCCTGGGTGGGTCTTGGCGTGTTTGTGGCCATTTTATTGCACAAGCCCTTAGATGCCGTCTCCATTGCAACGCTTGCCCGAGCCGCGGGGCTCAGTATGAATGGCCAGCGTACCGTGAATCTGATTTTTGCCTTGATGTGTCCTTTAGGAGCCTTACTGTTTTACTTTGGATTTCAATCGTTGGACGGGATGGCGCCGGGTTTGTTGGGCGCGACACTATCCTTCGCTGCTGGAGCGTTTGTCTGTATCGCGTTGAGCGATTTAATTCCTGAGGTTCACTTTCACAGTCATGATCGGCTGAAGCTGAGCTTTACGTTCTTGCTCGGTATCGCAGTCGCTTACGCTATAGCCTTTATCGAGCCCGCTAGTTTGCACGCAATGCACTAGCTATTGTTTGGCGCCCAGAGTTATTGCCAGATCCTGCGTTTGCTGGGCATTTTGCATTTGGGCAGTCAACCAATCTTTGGCTTGTTCTTCGATTAAGGTTCGCATGAGTTCTATATGATCGGGCTCGGCATTCAAACACGGAATATATTCATAGCGTTGGCCGCCTGCTTCTAGGAAATACTCGCAGTTCTCACCGCCAATTTCTTCGATCGTTTCTAGGCAGTCACTGGAAAACCCTGGACAAATAATCTGTACGCTTTTAACGCCTTGCTGTGGCAGTGCTTTCAGTGTTTCGTCGGTGTATGGCTGCAACCAAGGGTCGCGACCAAAACGACTTTGAAATGTGGTCATATATTCGTTCGGTGCGAGTCCAAGTTGCTCCGCAATGAGACGCGTGGTTTTGTGGCATTCGCAGTGGTAAGGGTCGCCGTTTTCCAAATATTTTTGCGGCATGCCGTGATACGAAAATAGTAACTTATCGGTTCGTCCGTGCTCCGCCCAATGTGCTTTGATTCTGTTGGTGATCGCATTAATGAAACCGCTGTGGTCGTGATAGTGACTGATAAACCGAAAATCTGGTAGCCAGCGTCGTTGTTTAAACTCATCAGCGATAGCATCGAAGGTCGACCCCGTGGTGGCCGCACTGTATTGCGGATACAAGGGTAAAACGATCAGTTTGCGCACGCCTGCTGAGAGCATCTTATCGATTGCCGATGCGATGGAGGGTTTCCCGTAGCGCATAGCTACATCCACTATGACCTGATCGCCATAGGATTCTGTTAGAGCGCACTGAAGTGCTTTCGCTTGGTTTAGGCTGTGAGTCAGCAAAGGTGAGCCTTCGTCGGTCCACACCTCGGCGTAGGCAGCTGCAGAACGCTTTGGTCGAACGCGCAAAATAATGCCGTTTAGAATCAGCCACCACAATGGTCGAGGTACCTCCACCACTCGCGGGTCCCACAAAAATTGCTTTAGATAAGGACGCAAAGCTTTCGCCGTTGGTGCTTCGGGTGTGCCCAAGTTGGTCAAGAGAACACCCACACGGCCATGCTGATTGTGTTTAAAGTCGGGGTAGCCGTGATATTTCATGGGGGTTTCCTGTTGTCATTGTCTATCTCAAGCTTACATACGGCTGCAAGTGCTCTTAGGTTCAAAACACTTTGGCGCGCAGAGCACTGGCTTCATCGTGCCAGGGCTGTTGTTGATCGTTTGGCGTATTCGATAAAGCGCTGTCCGCGCTTATTGTAACTCCCGTGGTCGCCAATAACACAGTGCGACGAAAATTGAAGGAGTGTAATTATGAAGAGTTTTATTCGATATACCGTAATGGCTTTTGCCTCAGTCTCAATTGTGGCAGGTGCAGTACAGGCAACGGCTGATGAGGCCCCAGCGCAGCTGCAAGCGGTAAACGCCATCAGTGTCTCCTATGCGGACCTTAATCTCGAATCAGTTGCTGGGCGAGATACCTTGCAAAAGCGTATTGATCGGGCTGCCGAGAAAGTGTGTGGGCCTCAGTCAACACGCCTGGCGGGTAGCTTATCGCGCGCAGTGAAAGCCCAAGAGTGCTACGAGCAAGCGCGCTCAGATGCGATGACTGCGGTCGAGCGAGGTGTTCAGTCTTTGTAGTTTTTATGTAACCAGTACTCCCCGGTATTGGTGTCTCCATTGGCCGCTATGTGCGGCCTTTTTTTTGAGTTAAGGCTCAGTTTTTAGACGGTTTTAGACCTAGCAAAATGACTTTGGGGTGTTACAGTAAGACGCTGATTTGAATTTAACGAATAATAATTCTCTATCCAGTTTGCTTTTGCGAGGTAACCGAACCCATGTCGCTCGATTTTGATAGCGCCCGAATGTACAACCCTAATATCACTGAGTCGCATATTGCCTGGCGGGATCAGTTGCGCCGTTTTATGGATACCGAGGTTATTCCCTTCGTGGAAGAGTGGGAAGAGGCCTGCGAACTGCCCCTGTCATTATGGCCCAAGGCTGCTGAAATCGGGCTGTTAGGCATGGGCTACCCCGAAGAGTTCGGTGGTGTTCAAGAGGGTATTGACGTTTGGCATTCGTGGATTGTCAACGAAGAGCTGGCGCGTGTCGGCGCCGGCGGTGTTGGCGCGAGTTTAATGGTGCATGGCATTGGCTTACCGCCAGTGATTAATTTTGCTCGACCTGAAGTCAAAGCGGCAGTAGCGCCGAAAGTCTTGGCTGGCGAGGCGTGGATTTCGCTGGGTATTACAGAGCCCGGTGGTGGCTCTGACGTGGCAAGTTTACAGACGACCGCTCGACGCGACGGTGATGAGTACGTGGTCTCGGGGTCTAAAACGTTTATTACCGGCGGGATGCGCGCCAATTGGGTAAGCACGGCGGTACGCACTGGTGGTCCTGGCCCTGGTGGAGTGTCGATGTTGTTGATCCCCACTAATGCAGCGGGATTTTCTCGAACGCCGTTAAATAAAAAACAGGGCTGGTGGGCGTCAGATACCGCGACCTTGTATTTTGATGAGGTTCGGGTGCCCGTGACCAACTTAATTGGCGAAGAGAACCAGGGCTTTAAGGTCATCATGCACAATTTTAATTCAGAGCGCATGGGAATGGCGGCGCAAATGGAGGCCGCCGCGCGGGTCTGCTTGGAAGACGCGGTTAACTGGGCGCGTGAACGCAAAACCTTCGGTAAGCGTTTGGCGGATCATCAGGTCATTCGCCATAAGATCTCGGCCATGAAACAAAAGCTAAACGCGACCCAAGCCTATATTCGTGCCTGTTACGAGCAAATTGAGATAGGGCAACCCAATGCGGCAGATATTGCGCTGTTAAAAGTGCAAGCGAGCGAAGTCATGGAGTTTTGTGCTCGCGAGGCTATGCAAATTTTGGGTGGTGCCGGCTATTTACGGGGCAACCGCGTAGAGCGTATTTATCGCGAAGTCAGAGTTAACGCAATCGGCGGGGGCTCAGAGGAAATTATGCGTGATCTCGCAGCCAGACAGTATCAGTTGTAAGGGGACATTTATGGCGACAGAACAACAACTAGAAAATTTTCGACAGGAAGTCGCGGCGTGGTTGAAGGCCAACAAACCCGCTGACCCCGGATTTTTGCTACCGCAAAGCTTTATGGAGGTGGGTAGCGAGCAGCAACTGGATTTTTTGCGAGAGTGGCAATACAAGCTTTGGTCTGCCGGATATTTGGGGATGGCGTGGCCGAGTGAATACGGAGGACAAGGTGCTGAGCCGGTCTTTCAAAGTATTGCCGATAAAGAAATGTCCAGAGCGTCGGTACCTATTGCCTTTAACGTGATCGGCTTAGGTTGGGCAGGCCCTCTAATCAACGATGTAGGCACTGAAGAAGAAAAACGAAAGTACCTTAAAGGTATTTTGACTGGTGAAGATATTTGGTGCCAAGGCTTTTCAGAGCCCGATCATGGCTCAGACTTAGGTTCTGCGCAGTGTCGCGCAGTGCGCGACGGCGATGAATACGTCATCAACGGCAGCAAGATTTGGACCACCATGGGCAACTACGCCAAATATATGATCTTACTGGCGCGCACGAATCCAAACACTGACCGCAAGTACGACGGCCTGTCTTTCTTTTTATCACCGATGAAAGTACCCGGTATCGACCCAAAGCCCATTCGTAAATTAACAGGCGAGTATGGGTTTACTCAGACCTACTTTAACGATGCTCGCATACCAGCCTCTTGTCTGATGGGTGAAGAGGGTAAAGGCTGGCAACTTGCGATGCAGACGCTGCAGTACGAACGCGGCGCGGAAGCCGGTGCAGCTGGCGGCTTATCGATGGTGCGCATTGCTTTCGAAGACATGATCGAGATGTTACAGGGTAAGCAGCGGGATGGTTCAGAGGTGTTACAAGATCCGGTTGTGCGCGACGAGCTTATGCAGTTACTGATCGAGGATAAGGCCATCAGTATTGGTGAAAAGCGTGCTCACATCGGGGCACTGAATAATGATTTCAGAATGGCGCTCCCGCTCTCGACGAAATTACGCTGGACCGAGCACGCGCGCCGTATGCGGTTGGCGGCCGTTCGCCTTCAAGGCGCTGGTGGTTCGCTCTATGTGCAGGACTCTCAGGCCATTCAGGGAGGGTTTTGGCAGCGAGCTTACATGCAGAGTTTCTCCGCCACGATTGGCGGCGGAACGTCGCAAGTTCAAGCCAATATCGTTGCCGAGCATGTGCTTGGTTTGCCGAAATAGGAGAGGCGTAATGGATTTTGGTAAAACACAAATAAGCTTTAGTGAAGAGCAAGCTATGTTGTTGGATGCCGCGCAAGGTCTGTGTGCGGATTTGTCGCCCATTGATAAGGTGCGTTCCCTACTGGAAGACGATATAGGCTACGACGAGACTGCTTGGCAGCAAATGGTGGAGATGGGATGGACTGGGCTTGCTTTGCCTGAATCGGTCGGCGGCTCAGATTTTGGTCTTGGCGCATTGGTCCCATTGTTTGAATGCATGGGCAAAAGGTTACTGACGACGCCATTGATGAGCACCGTGCTGGCTGCTGAGTGTTTACGTCGGACAGGCGACCCAGCGGCGGTTACCTCGCTAGAACAGATCGCTGCTGGAGCAAAAGCGACGGTGGCTTTCGTAGAAGCTGACGACTGGGGTTCACAGCATCTCACGACACGCATTGAAGACGGTAAATTGCAGGGCTCGAAACGTCATGTGGCCGATGCTGCCGATGCTACTATTTTCGTCATTCCAGCCATGCGCGAAGGCGTCAAAGTTCTGGCAGTTGTGCGTGGTGACCAGATCGATACCGCTTGCCGCACTAAACACGATGTCTTGGACGCCACCCGCCGTGCGCAATCCATTACTTTGGATATAGCAGAAGCCGACATCACGGTGATTGCGAGTAACGCCGAAAAAGCGCTTGAAGAGACGCAGCTCATTGGTGCTTTGTTGGTTGCTGCTGAGTCAACCGGTGCTGCGGTGTCATGCTTAAATGTGACGGTTGATTACCTAAAAACGCGCAAGCAGTTTGGTAAGTTGATTGGTTCGTATCAAGCGCTAAAACACCCCAGTGTCGATATCTTGTGTGCTATCGAATCAAGTAAATCTCTGATTTATCAAGCGGCAACTGAGCTTAATGCGGATGCACTTAGCCGCGATGCGAGAATTGCGTGCCACATGGCCAAGTCAAAAGCTTCTGAAACCCTAGTGTTTGCCGGTGACCGAGCAGTACAATTTCATGGTGGCATGGGCTTTACCTACGAATGCGATGCACAATTGTACTTGCGCCGAGGCCTCTGGGCTCAGCAAGCGTTCGGTGACCCAATGCATCATCGCAAGCGCCTCGCGCAATTGATTCTTGATGACGAGCAAGTCTGAAATATGCCCTTACTCGTAAGTAAGGGCATATGACGAAAAAATCTTCGAAATCTCTACTTGCAGGCTTTGGGCGCGGTCTGGGCGTGGGTCTTGCTGGCCTGCGCGCTGGCGGTGCTCTGGCCGCCGATTCCTTAATAAATCGCGCCATGGGTAAAGACCCAGGGCAGTCTGATTTTGCGGTGAACGAGGCTCGCCGATTTGTTTCTGAACTCGGTAAAATGAAGGGCAGCTACGTCAAAATAGGGCAGATGATGGCGCTACTGGGCGAGCATTTTTTGCCCCCCTCTCTGGTGGTGGCTTTGCGAGACCTGCACGACGCGACCGAGCCTCTGCCGTACGCGCAGTTGTTGCCTCAGCTGCGATTGATACCTAATTTTGATGAGCTAGAGATCGACCCAAACCCCTTAGCTGCGGCGTCTTTATCGCAAGTGCATCGCGCTAGGATAACAACGACGGGGGAAGAGTTGGTCCTGAAAATTCAGTATCCGGGACTGGCTGATACCATTGATACTGACTTTGATGCCGTGGTGAAAATGCTGACGGTGGCGCGTTGGTTGCGCTCGGGCCGTGAGCTTGATGCCTGGATACAAACGCTGCGCGAACAACTTCAGTTGGAAGTGGACTATCAACGTGAGGCACTCGCCACGATGGCCATGCGTGAGCAGCTAGAGGCCGACTCATCGCATTCAAACTGTGTTGTTGCAGTCCCCAAAGTCTATGCGCAATACAGCACGGCGCAAGTGCTTGCTTTATCCTACGAGCCCGGTGTCAGCGTTGATAATCCGGCTTTATCTAAGTTGTCTTTGTCTAGGCGCAATGCGCTAGCTCAAGCGATGCTGGACCTATTCTTCAAAGAACTGTACGTCTGGGGTGTGCTGCAAACTGACCCGAATTTAGGCAATTACCTAATCCGACCTAAAGCACGCGGTGACAGTCAATCGCTTGACACGCTTGTGCTGCTGGATTTTGGCTCCACGATCGCGTTTGAAGAAGCCTTTTTGGATGCTTTAGGTAGAACGATTGCTGCGGGCCAGGCCCAGGACCGGTCGGCGCTCATACAAGCGTTGATTGACTTAGGCTGTCTGAGCGCATCGAGTCATTCCGAAGCACGCGAGAGCTTTGCGGATTTTTGTTTACAATTGCTCGAGCCCTTGCGCCCCCCAGAAGCGCTGCCGTCGGAGTATCTTGATGACCAAGGACGCTATTGTTGGGCAGAATCGAACCTGATGCGACGCGTGGGACGCTTGGCGGCACAGTCGGTGAAACACAAACATTTCGCGACACCGACACGGCAGTTTGCTGTGATTGCTCGAAAACTGACGGGCGTGTTTACCTTTATTTGCATGTTAAACCCAAGATTTAACGGGCATGCGATTGCACAAAGCCACATTCATGGCTGGTTGGAGAACAAATATGGCGAGTGATAATAAACCGCCCAAGCAAAAAGCCCTGCCCTCCAGCCGGTTTGCACGTCTTAGCCGCATGGCGCGCCTCGCCAGCGGGGTAGCGGGTGGCATGGTTGCCGAGGGGGTGAAACAGTGGTCAAAGGGGCAGCGACCTTCGATGCGTGATTTACTGTTGACCCCCAACAATGCTGAGCGAGTAGCAGAGCGCTTAAGCGAAATGCGTGGCGCGGCGATGAAACTGGGTCAAATGCTGTCGATGGACACCGGTGACTTTTTGCCCAAGCCTCTGGCCGACGCGCTTAGTCAACTGCGCGCCGAGGCACACACTCTGCCACAAAAGCAAACGCGCGCGACGTTGCAGTCGATTTACGGTCTCGATTGGCCCGAGTTGTTTGCACGTTTTGACATCGAGCCCTTTGCAGCGGCATCAATAGGTCAGGTGCATAAAGCTCAGCTGCACGATGGTCGTGATATTGTGGTTAAGCTTCAATACCCCGGGGTATTAGCCAGTATTGATGCCGATGTCGACAACATGGCAACCTTGTTGCGTTGGTCTGGCTTGGTACCCGAGCAGGTCGACGTTGCACCGCTATTAGAGTCGGTGAAGCAACAGCTCAAAGACGAAGCGGACTATGAGCTCGAGGCGAACCATTTGCGAAGCTTTGGTGAGGCGCTACAAGAGGACGCGCGCTTTTGGGTGCCCGACACAGTCGATGAACTGTCGAATAAGCATGCCTTGGCCATGAGCTTTGTCCCTGGCGAACCGATAGAGTCCCTAGAGCACGCCGAGCAAGACACGCGTGATAGGGTAATGACGGCCTTGATTGAGCTACTCTTGATCGAGCTGTTTGAATTGCGTCTGGTGCAAACCGACCCCAACTTTGCCAATTACCGCTACGACTACCCATCGGGCCGAATCGTCCTGTTGGATTTTGGTGCCACTCGTGCGTTCAAGGTAAAATTTGTGAATGACTATCGCAGCTTAGCCAAGGCCGCCGTGGCTGGAAATACAGCTCGAATGTTGGCGGCGGCTGATCGTTTGGGTTACGCCATTGGCGATACCGAGGGCCCTTACCGCGACTTAATTCTGGATGTATTTAATATTGCATTGGAACCTTTGAGCACACCGGGCGTTTATGATTTTGGCCAGTCGGATATGCCAAGCCGCATGATGGCTTTGTCGAATAAGATTACTGAGCATAAAGATTTTTGGCAGGCGCCGCCCGCCGAGGCTATTTACTTCCATCGTAAAATTGGTGGCATGTTTATGTTAGCCCATCGCCTACAGGCTCGTGTGCCTGTCTACGACCTGTTTCAGGCGGCGATAAAGTCCTAGAGCGATTCTACGCGGTCAAGTAATTGATCGGCCCACTGAACAATGCTTTCGCGTTCGTCTGCTGCGCGTTTACGCCATTGGCCAGTGATCAAGCCCATTCTGGGGTTTTTGCTCAAGCTGTCCAGATGACGATCAATGAAGCGCCAGTATAAGCTGTTGTAGGGGCAAGCTTTAGGTCCAGTGGTGAGTTTGGGGTCGTAAGGGCACTGCTGACAATGATTGCCTTGCTTGGCAATGTACTTGCCCGAAGCCGCATAAGGCTTGCTAGCCATAATGCCGTCATCCGCGTTTAACGCCATGCCTAAGGTGTTGGGCAGCTCCACCCACTCGTAGGCGTCTACGTACATGGCCAAATACCAATCGCAGACTTCAGAGACTGACAAACCTGCGAGTAAACTGAAATTACCGATGACCATGAGTCGCTGAATATGATGGGCATAACCCGTATCCAAGCTTTGCTGAATACTTTTATGTAGGCAGCGCATATGAGTGTTGCCGCTCCAAAACCAAGACGGGAGTGGCGTAGCGGCGTTCCATGTGTTCAGTGTGGCGTAGCGTGGCATGTGGTACCAATAAATTCCGCGCACATACTCCCGCCACCCCATGATTTGGCGGATAAAGCCTTCCGTTGCCGCTAAGGGAGCTCGGCCCGCTCGGTAGGCGGTTTCGGCTTGGTTGCAAACGTCGGCAGGCTCTAATAAGCCCGCATTTAAATACAGGCCGATCAAGCCGTGGAACAGCGTGGTCGACTCTTCAGCAAGCGCATCTTGATATTGTCCAAACCGCGGTAAGAAGGTCTGTATGAATTGCGCTAGATGCGCCTGTGCTTGGGTTGCATCGGTCGCGTACGAGAATTGTGTTAAATCACCTGGATGATCACTAAAGTGTTGTTCGACGGTATTGATCACCGTTTGGGTGATTGCGTCGACAGAAAATTTTATGCGTTCCGGTATGGCATCTTTGTTGCGCCAGCCCGATCGGTTATCGGCATCGTAATTCCATTGCCCGCCAACGGGCTTATCATCGTCCATGAGGATATTCAGGCGCTTGCGCATACCGCGATAGAAATACTCCATGCGAAACGTTTTTTGACGGTCAGCCCAGGCTTCAAATTCGGTGTGTGAACACAAAAAGCGGCTATCTTCATGCACAACACAGGGTACGCCTAGTTGGCCGTCCCAGGTCTGTATTTCGCGCTTGAGTCGATATTCGCCTGGCTCACACAGATGCACAGCGTCAAAGATTGGTTGTGAGGCCAAAGTATTTTGTACGGCTTCGAGTAGCGTTTTAATTTGCTGATCAATCGTAAAATAGCGCACTGAGTAGCCTTTGTTACGAGCTTGGTCAGCGAATTTGCGCATGGCGACAAATAGAAATGTAATCTTATGCTTGTTGTGGCGAACGTAGGTCGCTTCCTGTGCAACTTCAGCAAATACCAATGTATCGGTATCGGGCGATGAGTCTAACAACGCAGGCTGTTGCCATGAGAGCTGATCGGCGAGTATAAGTATTAGGCGTTTTGTTTTAGTCATGGTGGTTGTACGTGAGCTTTGAAAAATCGGTCTATCTTGAGGTTTAAATTTTGCGTAAAGCGCTTTTTAGGTCGAAATTTTTTGTCTCGCGTGGTACAACTTAAGTAGTTTTACATCAAAGTATTTATGGGTGGATTATGTCAGTTGAGCAAGAGCTGCTGATTGCGTTACGTCGAATTATTCGTGCTATTGATTTGCACTCAAAAAAGTTGAATCGAGAGGCCGGCTTGACAGGCCCGCAATTGGTTATTTTGCAAACGATTGACCGACTTCCTGAGGTGACACCGAAGCGTGTTGCTGCCGAAGTCAACCTAAGCCAAGGCACCGTTACAGTCATTCTTGATCGTTTGGAGGCGCGGGGTCTGATTCAGCGTATTCGCTCTGAACGAGACCGCCGCAGTTATCAGCTGACATTATCCGAACAGGGTAGGCAGCTCTTGAGTAAAGCGCCTGCGCCTTTGCAAGATAATTTTATCGCGCGTTTTAGTCAATTAGAGCAGTGGGAGCAGAACCAGATTCTCTCCTCGGTACAGCGTCTAGCGGTGATGATGAATGCGGTCGATATTGACGCTGCCCCAATGCTTGAGATTGGAACGCTACAAGCCACCCCGAGCGACTAAAATAACAACCCAAAAGGTTATTCATGCAAGAGCAAGTGCACAGCCAGCTGAACAGTGGCGGTTTTATTATTGATAAGCCCGTCTTTTTTTCGTCCATTTTAATTGTACTGGCACTCGTGTTAGCGGCGACTTCAATGCCAGAGGCCACCGGTGCGGTCTTTGGTCAAATTCAAGCAGCGATTACCCAGTACGCAAGTTGGTATTATGTGCTGGTCGTCGCCATCATTTTGGTGGCGGTCCTGTTTTTTGGGTTTTCACGTCTGGGCGATATCAAGTTAGGTCCAGATCATTCCGTGCCCGATTACTCTCGATCGTCCTGGTTTGCGATGCTGTTTTCAGCCGGGATGGGCATCGGACTTATGTTTTTCGGCGTGGCCGAACCGGTAATGCATTTCTTAGCGCCTCCTACGGGCGATGCGGGAACGGTTGCGGCGGCAAAAGAGGCGATCCGGCTGACGTTTTTCCATTGGGGGCTGCACGGCTGGGCGATCTACGCGATTGTCGCTTTAGTACTGGCGTATTTTGCTTTTCGGCACAATCTGCCCTTAACCCTGCGCTCAGCGCTATACCCGTTGATCGGCGATAAGATCTATGGCCCTATCGGCTCGATAGTGGACACCTTTGCGATTGTTGCAACCATTTGTGGTGTCGCCACCAGTCTGGGTTTCGGTGCTCTGCAGATCAACAGTGGTATTAACTATCTAACGGGCCTGCCCATCAATACCACGGCGCAGATTATTATTGTTATCGTCACTATGATTTTAGCGACCTTGTCTTTGGTAATGGGGCTAGATGCCGGCATAAAACGCTTGTCAGAGTTGAATATGGGTTTGGCGGTGATCTTGTTGGTGGGGGTGGTATTGGCTGGCCCTACGGTCATGTTGTTGCAGATGTTTATGCAAAACATTGGTGGCTACTTGTCGGATTTAGTGACGAAAACGTTTAATTTGTACGCCTATAACCCAACCGACTGGCTGGGCGGCTGGACGATCTTCTACTGGGGGTGGTGGTTAAGCTGGTCACCCTTTGTAGGTTTGTTTATCGCCAGAATTTCGCGTGGCCGGACCATTCGCGAATTTGTCATTGGTGCGATGTTCATTCCCTGTGGTTTTACCTTGTTGTGGATGGCAATGTTCGGCAATAGCGGCATTGAGTTGCTTTTGCACCAAGGGCAAGTGGCCTTTGGCGAGGCCGTGCAAGAGAATCAGGCCGTCGCGCTGTTTAAGTTCCTTGAGTACCTACCCGGCTCGTCCATTATCTCGGGTTTGGCAATCGTTATGGTGGTAGTGTTTTTTGTGACGTCGGCAGACAGTGGTGCCATGGTGCTTAACATGCTGTCTGCGCATGGCCGAGACGATACGCCGCGACTGCAGCGTACGGTTTGGACCGGGATAATTACTCTAGTGACCATTGCGCTGCTTTTATCGGGTGGACTGGGTGCTCTTCAAACCGCAGCGATTGCCAGCGCCTTGCCGTTTTCGGTGGCTTTAATGGCGGCAATTTTTGGTTTTGCTCGCGCTCTGCATATCGATAAGGCCAAGCGCGATATGGCCTTACTCGATGTTACTATGCCCTCTATTAGCGATAAGGGAGAGTGGAAGAAGCGTCTTCAGCTATTGATGCACTATCCGAGTGAAAATAGTATTCAGCGGTTTCAGCGAGATTCTGTCTATCCGGCGCTGGAAGACTTTGGGCGAGAAATCGAACGCTACGGAGTGCGCTATACCTTAACTGACTTGATTGACGAGGAAGGCCGAGCGGCGATTACGGTGGATCACGGCGGTGAAATGAACTTTGTTTACGAGGTGCACTGCAGCGCTCATCAAGTGCCTATTGATGAATCGGGTGAGGTCGCGACCGGAAATTCCGACAAGGTTTACTATCGCGCAGAGGTGCATCTGTCGGAAGGCGGGCAGGATTACGATGTGATGGGTTGGTCTAAAGATCAGGTGATTACCGACATTGTGAACCAATACGAGCATCACATGCACTTTTTGCAGTCTTTGCGCTAGTGACATAAAGCCCGGTTTTGTATCATAAGCACTCTTTAGGATTTGTGGTAACTGAGACAGGTGATGCGTGGCTGACGCGAAAACGATTTTGATTACGGGGGGCGCGGGCTATATTGGTTCGCACACCGTGCTGTGTTGCTTACAGGCCGGTTATGATGTGGTTGTTATCGACAATCTGAGCAACGGGCATCGCGAGGCGATCGAGCGAGTAGAAGCGCTGACACAAAGACTTGTTACTTTCGTGCAGGGCGATATTCAAGACGAGGGCGTTCTTGATCGCCTATTTTCAAGCCATGTCATCGAGTCGGTTATTCACTTTGCTGGCCTTAAAGCCGTGGGCGAAAGCGTACAAAAGCCGACCGAGTATTACACGGTGAATGTCGGTGGCACCTTGACCTTACTTGCCGCTATGGAGCGCGCCGAGGTTCGTAACATCGTGTTTAGCTCATCGGCTACGGTGTATGGCATAGAAGCGCCGACACCCTATCGGGAGTCGTTACCGCGCGGGACAACCTCCAACCCTTATGGTGCCAGCAAGGCCATGATCGAACGTATTTTGGAAGATTTGTGCGTTTCGAACCCTGAGTGGTCGGCGGTTAATTTGCGTTATTTTAACCCCATCGGTGCGCACGAGTCCGGTCGTCTTGGCGAGGATCCACAGGGCATTCCTAACAATTTGATGCCATTCATTGCGCAAGTCGCAGTTGGTCGCCGACCAAAGCTGTCGGTTTTTGGTGGTGATTACCCAACGGCCGATGGCACCTGTCGGCGTGATTATTTGCATGTCATGGATTTAGCTGAAGGTCATGTGCTGGCGTTAGATTATTTGGTCAACAGGGGCTCTCATGCATTTAACCTAGGTACTGGCACGCCCGTCTCCGTACTTGAGATGGTGCACGCTTTTGAGCGCGTAACAGGTGTTGCTATACCCTACCAAATTATCGATCGAAGAGCGGGTGATTTGCCCGAGTTCTGGGCCGATGCCGAGCTTGCCGGGAAGGTTCTGGGATGGAGCGCTAAACGCGATCTAGACGCCATGATGGCGGATACATGGCGCTGGCAATCGGCTAACCCTGAAGGTTTTGTAGGGCTGTAGATTAACCGCTAAACGACAGATTCTCTCACTTGGTCGCTACAGGCTTTACCGGCCTTGCTAGACTGGGCATAGTGGTCGCGTTGATAACATTGGAGGAAGTCTACGTGTCGGTAAAATCCATCTTACATTTTTCGGTACTGACTGCCGTGCTCGCACTCGGTGCGTGCGGCGATGCTAAAACACCTGAAGTGCCTGCGGCCGTCGAGCCAGAACCAACAGTTTCTTTGGCTAAAGATGGTTGGGATTACGCGATGCCAGCCGAAGAACTGCGCGCATTGTGCGAGCAAACGGTCGCGACGGCAAAAGAGCAATTTGCGGCGATTGAAGGGGACACCTCGCCAGCAACGCTGGAGTCGGTTTACGGTGCTTACGAGGCCATGGGTACCAACCTCGAGCAGATTCAACACGCATGGTACATGAAGTCAGTACATCCTGATGAGTCGGTCCGGGACGCAGCTACTGAATGTACTCAGCTTTACTCGGATTTTGCCTCTGGTATTGGCCTGTCGCGCGCTTTTTATGACCGTGTGGCGGCGATCGATACCGTGGGTTTAACCGATTCAGAGCGCCTAATGGTTCACAATCAGCTGCGCGATTTTCGCCAAGCCGGCGTCGACAAAGATGAAGCCACACGCGACAAAGTGCGGGCTCTCCGCAAAGAAATTACAGAAATTGGTAACCAGTTTGACAAAACCATTCGCGATGACACCCGCTATGTCGAGACGACCGTCGAGGCTTTAGACGGTCTGCCGCAAGATTATCTTGAGACACACCAACCCGACGAGAATGGTGTAGTCAAAATTAGCACCGATTACCCCGACTATTTCCCGGTTATGCGCTACGGCCACAACGACGCCTTGCGCAAAGCTTTATCGACAGCGCGGCTTAGTATTGGCTCTCCGACCAATGAGGCAAACCTTCAGCGTTTAATTGAAAAACGTCACGAGTTGGCCAACTTATTGGGTTACGACAGCTATGCGGCCTATGCGATGGACGGCATGATGATCGCAACGCCTGAGAACGCAAAATCGTTTTTAGACGAAGTCGGCGTGGCCTTGAAAAAAGCTGCTGAAAAAGATCTGGCGATATTGAAAGCGCGCAATCAAAAAATTGATCCTCAAGCCGGTGATGTTCAAGTTTGGCAAAGTAGCTATTTGTCGAACTTGGTTCAGGAAGAAGATTACGCCTTGGATTCCAAAGAAGTCCGCGAATATTTTCGCTTCGACAAAGTACAGCAGGGCATTTTCGATCTAACGGAGAGCTTGTTCGGGGTGGATATCGTGCCCTGGAAAACGCAAACCTGGCATGACGACGTTACCGCGTGGGAAGTCCGTGAGAACGGAGAGGCGATTGGTCGCTTCTATCTGGACATGCACCCGCGTGACAACAAGTACAAGCACGCTGCGCATTGGACTCTACGCTCGGGTGTCAAAGGCAAAACCATACCACTTTCAGGGCTGGCCACCAACTTCCCTACAGGTTTGATGGAGCACAACCAAGTCGAGACCTACCTGCACGAGTTTGGTCACTTGTTGCATAACATGTTCTCGGGTACCCAAGAATGGTCTAGCATTACCGGTATGTCGATGGAGCGTGATTTTGTAGAAGCGCCGTCGCAGATGCTAGAAGAGTGGATTTGGGATCTAGAGACCCTACAGAGTTTTGCGACCAACGACGCGGGCGAACCGATTCCCGCCGAACTGGTCGAAAAAATGAATCGAGCCCGTTATTTTGCGACGGCGATGAACACAGCACAGCAAATCTTTTATGCGAACCTGTCATTAGATTTGTACTCGCAAGACCCTGCGTCATTGAATTTGCTAGAGTCCCTGAAAAGTCTGCAGGCAAAATATTCACCGTATCCCTATCTTGAGGGAACGTACTTTTATAATAACTTTGGCCACTTGAACGGTTATTCTTCTAATTACTATATCTATCAGTGGTCACTGGCTATTGCGACGGATCTGTTCAGCCGTTTTGAAGAAGAGGGTATGCGCAATACGGATGTCGCTAAGCAGTACCGTGATGTTGTGCTGGG
This sequence comes from Aequoribacter sp., assembly GCF_965659035.1. NCBI lineage: Bacteria > Pseudomonadati > Pseudomonadota > Gammaproteobacteria > Cellvibrionales > Halieaceae > Aequoribacter > Aequoribacter sp. The sequence goes on from NZ_CBFHWH010000004.1 coordinate 55,335, forward strand.
CTCTGCAGGCAGTAAGCCTGCTGCAGAGTTTGTTGAAGAGTTCTTGGGGCGCCCCTTCTCAACACAGGCTTATATTGATTTATTGAGCAATCTGTAGCCACCGCGTCTGCGCCCCTGCATTGCGGGGGCGGGTTTTCTCAAGGCTGGTTCGTTCATAAGCGCTTCATGCGACGCCCTTCAGCCCCACAGCGCTTAGAACAATAAATGACGTTGTCCCAGTCGCGTTTCCATTTAGCCCGCCAGGCAAACGGGCGCTCGCATACGGGACAAATTTTAGTTGGAAGGTTTAGCTTTTTGTGCGCCATTTTAGCTTATCGGCCAATCGGCGGCGTCAGTGACAAACTCGGGCTGAGGGGTGCGATAGCCGTCCCACTGCGTAGTGAAGAGCCCTTTGGGGTCGAATTGCTCGGTTTGTTTATCGATATTGAAGTGCCGGCCCCCGCGCGGATCACTACCTACCCCTGCTATGTATTGCCAATTGCCGTAGTTGCTGGCCACGTCGAAGTCGATGAGATGCTTCTCGAAAAACGCAGCTCCGTAGCGCCAATCAACACCGAGGTCGTGGATCAAACTGCTGGCCGCAATTTGACGGCCTCGGTTACTCATAAAACCTGAGCGTACGAGTTGGTGCATTAAGGCGTTGACCAGAGGGTAATTGGTTTCACCACGACACCAGCGGGTGAACTGGCGCGGATCGAAGGTGCGCAACTGTTTTTTGCGCGCCACGCCATAGGGCAAGAACAGATGTACGCCATCGATTTGCGCGCGCCAGTAGAAAAATTCGCGCCACAGTAGTTCGAAGAACACCCAATAAGTCGAATCGTTAGCTACGAATTCATTTTCGAATCGTGTTACCTGTTGCATGATCGTTCGGGGCGAGAGGGCACCTGTCGCAAGCCAGGGCGCGAGCGCCGAATAATTGTCTAACCCGTCAAGAGCATTCCGTGTTTGCTTGTAGGTCGCAATAGCCTGTCGGTCAAAAATCCAGTGTTTAATTCGTCGCAGGGCCTCATGCTCGCCCCCGCGATACGGAAACGTTGGGTGAGGGCGAGTGTTACTGGATGGAGTAGGGCCGTATCGCACTTCGGTCATTTTCGGTGGTAGTTGCTTAGGCGGCGCAAGTGGCTCTGCAATGGGTTGGGCCTCCATTTTTTTACGAAATGGTGTGAAGTGTTTGGGTAGATCGGCCAGATCAAAAGTGAGATCGTCTTCGTCGAAAAGGGTGTTGCCCCGCGTTACACTAACGGCACAGTCTAAGGCGTCTTGCAGTGCTTTGAGCGAGTTGCTTTCGTTGTATGCCTGCGGACGCGAGGTGATGACGTGCTCAATGCCAAGCTCTTCTATCATCAGGGGTAGCACTTGTTCAGGATGTTGTACGCTGACAAATATGTCTTGTCCAAGTTCGCCAAGCTGGTGCCTGAGATGCTCGAGAGTTTCGCTCAAAAATCGCGTTCGTTGCGCGCCCAGTCCCGTGAGGTTGCACCATGGTCTGGGTTTTGGCCAGCAGTAGACAATCAGTAATTCGCTTGCCTGACTGGCCAGCTGAAAGCCTGCATGGTCAGCTAGGCGGAGATCGTTTTGTAACCAAAGTAGGGTGCGCATAAAAGCCTCTGAGTTGATTCGTAGATACGCGTTAACTCAGGGCTCGGATTCTTATTACCAGTCCACTGCTCACGCGTTGATCGTCACAAATAGTGACTGTCGCAAGCTGACCGCGCGAGGCGCTTGGCCTTAACATCGAGAGCCCGTATGCTAATCGCTTTACAATAATGACTAGGAGTCACCGTGACTGACATAAGCTGCCTGTTTGAGCCCGTAACTTTGGGCAATTTAAGCTTGCCCAATCGTATTGCCATGGCGCCCATGACGCGCAATTCATCGCCCGATAACATCCCGACGGATGCAAACATCGAGTACTACCGCAAACGTGCCGCGGCGGGTGTGGGTTTGATCATCAGCGAGGGTACTTGTGTCAATCACCCGGGCGCTAGTGGTTACCCGGGTGTTCCTTATTTTTACGGTGAAGAACGTTTAGCCGGATGGAAGCGAGTGGTCGAGGCCGTGCACGCTGAGGGCGGGAAATTTGCGCCACAGCTTTGGCATGTAGGTGCCGTGCGTAAAGCGGGGACGCCCCCCGAGGGCGATGTGCCGGGGTACGGTCCGTCTGGTATGAACGTGCCCGGCAAGGTCAATCGTCATGTCATGACTCAGCAGGACATTGACGACGTGATTAAGGCCTTTGCCGATGCGACGCGCGATGCTAAAGCGATTGGTTGTGATGCGGTAGAGCTGCACTGTGCACACGGTTACTTACCCGATCAATTCCTGTGGGAGGGTACCAATCAACGCACTGATGAATACGGTGGCTCAATGGCAAATCGTTCCCGATTTGTGGTCGAGCTTATCAAAGCCTGTCGCGCGGCGGTGGGTCCCGACTTCCCAATTATCATGCGCTGGTCGCAGTGGAAACAACAGGATTACACGGTGAAGTTGGTCAAGACGCCAGAGCAGCTAAACGAATTTTTAATGCCTTTCGTGGACGCTGGTGTCGACATTTTCCATTGCTCGACGCGCCGTTTCTGGGAGCCCGAGTTTGAAGGCAGTGATCTGAACTTGGCAGGCTGGACAAAAAAACTGACGGGTAAACCCACCATCAGTGTGGGTAGTGTGGGTCTGAACGCAGACTTTTTGCCACAAGCAGGCGAAACCGCTTTCCGTGCCGCCGAACCGGCAAGTCTAGATGAGCTAATCACGCGTATTAGCAATGACGAATTCGATTTGGTTGCGGTGGGTCGTGCATTAATTGCCAATCCAGAGTGGCCAGCTATGGTTAAAGCCGGTCGTTTTGATGAGCTCGAGTCTTACGATTCTAAGATGCTAATGACGCTTAAATAAACGGCCTAAAGGGGTGCCGTTTTGACAAGACATTTGGTTTGGTTCCGACAAGATTTACGCGTTTACGACAACACGGCACTCTGGCATGCCTGCCTTGACCCCGAAGTAGAAGTCATTGCCCTTTTTTGTGCGACGCCACAGCAGTGGCGTTTGCACGATATGGCCCCAGTGCGCGAGCGATTTTTATGGCGCAACCTAGCCGTATTGAAGGAGAGGTTAAGCGAGCTCAATATTCCCCTGATGGTCAAACATTGTCAGACCTTTGAAGACTGCGTGCAGGATTTGCCAACACTGTGCGAGGAGTTAGGCGTCACAAATCTTTACGCTAATTACGAATACCCTGTTAATGAGCAAAAGCGCGACAGAGTTATACGCGAGGTACTAGCGGACAAAGTCAGTTGCCACTGGTATCACGACTTTGGCATAAAACCACTAGGCCTTCTGACGAAGACAGGTAACCCTTATACGGTATTTAGCCCCTTTAAACGCGCTTGGATAGAGCGCTGGCGAGCTGACCCTGCACCAATTTATCCTTCCCCAGAGCCTCGCCGCTGTTCTGCGGCTGTGCCAAGTAGCGATTTGCCCGCTGTCGATAAACAGGCAGTGGACCAGTTTTGGCCAGCGGGGGAAGACGCGGCCATGAATCGTTTAGCGCATTTCTGTGAGGATCGTATCGACCACTACAAGGCTAAACGCGATTTACCCGCAGAGCCTGGTACCTCGGAGCTGAGTCCTTATTTGGCTGCCGGCGTCATTTCGCCGAGAGTGTGTTTAGACGCCGCCATAGGTGCCAATCGTGGTGACATCCACGAGGGTAGGCAAGGCCCAGATACCTGGATCAGCGAGCTCATATGGCGGGATTTTTACATTCATATCCTAGATACCTACCCCCGCGTATCGATGAACCGCTGCTTTAGAGTCGAAGGCGAGAAGATTCCTTGGCGCAATGCTCCCGAGGACTTTGCTGCTTGGTGTGACGGGCGCACGGGTTATCCCATCGTAGACGCCGCTATGCGGCAGTTGGTCCAAACCGGATGGATGCACAATCGCCTGCGCATGTTAGTCGCGATGTTTCTCACTAAACAGTTACTCATCGACTGGCGTGAGGGGGAACGTTTTTTCATGCAGCATTTAATCGACGGTGATTTGGGTGCAAATAATGGGGGTTGGCAGTGGGCGGCGTCGACAGGCACTGATGCGGCACCGTATTTTCGGATTTTTAATCCGATTACTCAAAGCCAAAAATTTGATGCTAGCGGGGCATTTATTCGTCGCTTTGTACCCGAGTTGAGCGAGTTGTCCAATAAGGATATCCACATGCCCGCGCCCTTGATGCGACAAAGCTTGGCGAGTGCTTACCCTGAACCGATCGTTGAATTGAAGTTTGCCCGTGAGCGGGCCCTTGCGGCGTTTAAATCGGTTTAGTAGACAGAAAAAAGGCGTGCAGCAAAGCGAGGGGGGATATGGCGCTGCACGCCCAGGAGTGACTAGTTAATTGCGGCTTCGTTGAGGTCAGCCACCAGCGAGTTGCGAATATTGTCAGCGACTTCAAACGCGTCGATGCGGTAATTATCGTGGTCAATGCCAGCCAATATTTTCGCGCCTTTCTTCGCGGCGGTAATCATCGCTGGTGTAAGCTCGTAACGCATGAAGTGAACGCTTGAGGTCTTGTCAGCGGTATCGCGCTCTAAATCCTCATCGGCGATCGCAAAGATCTTGTCAAAGCCCTCGACCTGAAGCCAGGTTACGTCTTCGATACCAATAAGCTCGCCTAGACGCACAGCACGCTCGGCTGGGTCGGTGTACTCAATCATAAACGTCGCCTTCCAGTTGTGTCCGTCTGGGATGAGCGGATTGTAGGCGTCGAGTTCCTCATGAATGCCTTCCGCCTCGAATACGCGCTCAATGCGCAGCATTTCTTGGATTTGGTATTTGATGGTCAGCGCATCTTCAAAGTACAGACGCGCATGCGCACCCAACGCTAGTTGACGCGATTTTTTGTGCGCTAGCACCTTGTCTCGAAAGCCCGCACGCTCTTGTGCGTATTCTTCAAGTGACCAGAGATCGGCTCTGGATAAAGTCATAGTATCCTCCTAAGTTTATAGGCCGTAAGCCATGCACAGTAGGGTCATGGGGTGTTTGGGTTTATCCACTTTGCTGGACAGTTCGGCAATGTGAGTTGCGGCCATTGGACAATCGCTCGAGAAGTGATCTGGCTCTTGCTCGTCGACCTTACGAACCACTGGGCGCGCAATCTTGACGGCTTTTTGATAGGTTTCTTCCTTCACCGCGTAGGTGCCGTCATGCCCCGAGCAGCGCTCTTGAGCCGTGACGGTGGTTTCGGGTACCAAATTCAGCACGTCGCGGGTTTTCATGCCGATGTTTTGCACACGTAAATGGCAAGCGACCTGGTAGGCAATGTCACCCAGCGCATTCGGGAATTCTGTGTTCAATTCGCCGCCTTTATGGCGCAACCATAAGTACTCAAAGGGGTCAAAGAAGGCTTTTTGTACCTTCAGGACATCGGGATCGTTGGGGAACAGCAATGGCAATTCTTGCTTATACATCAATACACACGAAGGAATGGGCGCAATGAGGTCATAGCCCTCATCGACCAGTTTGGCCAACACGGGGATATTGGCGTCTTTCAATTTTTCGACGGTGTCTAGGTCACCCAGCTCAAGCTTAGGCATGCCACAGCATTTTTCCTTGGGGACGATATCAATGTAAATTCCGTTGTGCTGAAAGACTTTTACAAAGTCTTCCCCTAGGGTTGGACTGTTGTAGTTGCCATAACAGGTCGCGTAAAGCGCTACTTTGCCCGTGGTGTTACCTACTTCTTTAGGCTCTAGACTCTTGATCATAGGTTTGACGCGCTTGCGCAAGGTCTTGCTGTGAAACTCAGGCACTGGTGCTTCTCTGTGCACACCAAAGCCTTTTTCGAATACTTTGCGGAAGGTGTCGTTTTTGTTTAAGGCGTTGACTGTTACGTCGACCAGAGGGATAGAGGTCATGCCAAATACTGTATCAGTACTTGTTAACACCTTGTCACGAAGTCGAGCGCCTTCGTTCTTGAATTTCTGCGCCTTGGCACGAAGCATTAAGTGAGGGAAGTCGATATTCCATTCGTGTGGCGGCACGTAAGGGCATTTAGTCATGTAGCAGAGATCGCACATGTAGCACTGGTCGACAACTTTGATGTAGTCTTCCTTGGCGACGCCGTCGACTTCCATGGTTTCCGATTCGTCGACTAAGTCAAATAGCGTGGGAAACGAATCGCACAGGCTTACGCAGCGGCGGCAGCCGTGACAGATGTCGTAGACGCGCTCTAATTCATCATTCAGTGCGTCTTTGTCCCAAAATTCTTCCGATTTCCATTCAACCGGATGGCGTGTAGGTGCCTCTAAGCTGCCTTCTCTCACGATGCTTCCCCTCAAGATTCGGTATTGATGTAGCGAAAAAGGGGCCCAAGCGCTTGGGCCCCCTGGCACGCACCTGGATCAGGCGCGTGACTTTGGAGTTAACCGTCGAGTTGATCCAAAGCTTTCTGGAAACGATTAGCGTGGCTGCGCTCAGCTTTTGCCAAAGTTTCCATCCAGTCAGCGATTTCGTCGAAACCTTCGTCACGCGCGTCTTTCGCCATACCTGGGTACATATCGGTGTACTCGTGAGTTTCACCTGCAATAGCTGCTTTCAGGTTGTTCTCAGTGCTACCGATGGGTAGACCCGTTGCTGGATCGCCTACAGCCTCTAAGTACTCTAAGTGACCGTGAGCGTGGCCCGTTTCGCCTTCTGCAGTTGAACGGAATACTGCTGCAACATCGTTGTAGCCTTCAACGTCCGCTTTGGCGGCGAAGTATAGGTAACGACGGTTTGCTTGTGATTCACCTGCGAATGCATCTTTCAGGTTTTGTTCGGTTTTTGAACCTTTTAGTGACATTGTCTTTACTCCTTGTTTACCACTAGTGATGGTCGTGCACGACCGGAATAAGCCCTACACTATGCAGGGATACGTAGTGTAAAGCCGAACGGATGATCTGTATAATGAAAAAAATCAGACTTACCTTTCGGAAAAATCGATGAGTAGACAGCCCACCCTCAAACAACTGCGCTACCTCCTAGCGGTAGCGGACGCTGGACATTTCGGACAAGCGGCTAAAGCCTGCTTTGTGTCGCAATCCACCCTTAGTGCCGGCATCTCTGAACTTGAAGATCTATTAGGCGTGGTTCTGCTTGAACGAACAAGCCGAACCGTTCTATTAACTGACATTGGTCAAGAAGTAGTGCGACGCGCTCGCGCTACCTTACTAGATATCGAGGATATGATCGCCGTTTGTGACGCCTCGCAAAAGCCTTTTACGGGCCGTTTGCGCATGGGCGTGATACCCACTATCGCGCCATTCGTTCTGCCGTCCTTAATGAAACGACTGCGGGAAGAACATCCAGACTTTAAACTTTTGGTGAAAGAGGACTTAAGTGGGCACTTGGTCGAGGCTTTGAATAAGGGCGATTTGGACGTGCTGCTGCTGGCTTTGCCGTTTGAGGCGGAAAACGTCGACACAGAAGTCTTGTATGAGGATAAGTTTTGGTTCGCTTGTGCCCATAGCCACTCATTACATCAACGCGACAGCATGCTGCCCGATGATCTGCGAGGTCAAGATCTGTTGCTGCTTGAGGACGGTCACTGCTTGCGAGATCATGTGTTAGAGGCCTGTAACCTTGAACTGAAAGACGTATCCTTGCCGTTTCAAGCCACCAGTTTGAATACCATTGTGCAAATGGTGGCAAGCGGGATAGGCGTTACCTTACTCCCAGATATGGCGGTTCATGGCTCTTTACTGGCGGGGGTTGATATCAGTCTCAAACCGTTTGCCGCTGACGCAATCTCACGAAATATTGGTTTAATGTGGCGTAAAAAAAGCCCACGCGCGGATGACTATCGAGCTCTGGGAGAGATCGTGGCAGCTACGCGGTGAGCGCATGAGCGCTTTGAACTCGCGCCCGCCTCGTGATTTATTCTGCACACGGCGTGCCAATCCTGCATTTTGGTGCACTTGAACTAGATGCCACTTGATTGCGGCTGTGAGATACTAAGCGACTTTACGCGG
>NZ_CBFHWH010000005.1:0-58211 GCF_965659035.1 Aequoribacter sp.
CGGGCTACGTTGGTCCTGACAGCTTTACGGTTGAGGTGACTGACGGCGAAGGAGGTGCTGCGACGGCGGTGGTGAGTATCACAGTGAGTAACGTCAACGACGCGCCGGTAGCTAACAATGATCCCGATGAAAATACCTTAGAAGATGAAACAGTCACAATTACTGGGGTGTTAAGTAACGACACCGATGTCGACAGCGATACGCTGAGCTTGGTGTCAGCTACTGCGATATCCGGGTCGGTGGCCGTGAGTGGCGCCAACCTCGTTTACACGCCTAACCAAGATTTTAACGGCACAGACACCGTGACCTATACCGTCTCGGACGGTAATGGCGGCACAGGCACCGCTCAGGTTAAGGTGGTTGTGGCACCAGTCAATGATCCACCAACGGTGGTTAATGACAGCGGTTATGTTACGCCTTTTGAAACTGCCGTTACCCTCGAAAATGTGCTGGCTAACGACAGCGATATCGATGGAGATGTGATTAGCATCGCTTCGGCGAGCAGTGCAAACGGACAAGCTGTGTTGAATGCTGATCAGACCATCACCTTCACGCCAAATAGCGGGTTTAGTGGACAGGCGACGGTAACTTACGTTATTAGCGATCCCAGCGGCTTAACTGCGACGGGAACTGCTAGCGTCACGGTATTGCAGTCTAACAGCCCGCCAACAGCTGTTGATGATACTGGGCTCGTTATGGAAGCGGGCACAACGATTGTTCTAGATCGTATCTTGAGCAACGACAGCGATTTGGATGGCGACGAGATCACTCTCGTTAGCGCGACCACTACCGAGGGCACTGTGACGGTGAGTTCACCTACGAGCTTGTCATTAACGGTACCAAAAGATACGCCAGCGACTTCGGTACAAGTCACCTACACCATTCAAGATACCCTAGGGCAGACCGCTACTGCGACGGTTACTATCGAGGTGATTCCTGATAACTTTGCGCCCATTGCCAATGACGATGCCGCGGTCACGATTTTTGAGGGTGAGGTTGCAACGACCGGCGATGTGTTGGCTAATGATACCGATGCCGACGGAGATGCCCTGACCATCGTATCTGCCACCGCCCCAAATGGGTCTGTTACGGTAAATGCAGACGGGACATTGTCGTACACACCGAACTCGGGCTTCATTGGTGACGACGTGATTACGTATACAGTTGACGACGGGCGCGGTGCACGAGACTCGGCGGTGGTAATTGTTACCGTAGTCAGTGTCGATGAAGGCCCAAGTAATGAGATTCCGTCGGCTAATGACGACCCCTCGTTAACAACACCGTTTGAGACGCCGATTGCAAATATCAATGTGTTGGCGAACGACACCGACCCCGATGGCAGTGCCTTGACTGTGATTCAAGCAAGCGCTCAATACGGGTCGGTCACGATTAACTCGGATTCAAGCCTGAACTACACCCCAGGAGCTGGCTTCTCGGGTAATGATGTTGTGACTTATACGGTGTCAGACGGCGAGGGTGGCCGCGATTCGGCGATATTCACGGTAATGGTAAGCGCTGGGCTGACGAACACTGCCCCTCGTGCTCTGCCCGATGGTCCTTTCACTATTGCCTTAGAGGAGACCCAAATTACTTTCAACGTCCTGACTAATGACGTTGACCCCGATGGCGACCCCATTGAGTTGCTGAATGCCTCGGCAGATGATGGCCGCATTTCGGCTAAACCGGACGGTACGATTGTGTACACCAAGCCCTCGGCGTTCGACGGTTCAGATACCATCCGCTATACAATTACAGACGGCAAAGGCGGTATTGGTAATGGTAAAGCGACAGTTACGGGCCCCGCCACTATTACTAATCGCGCGCCGGTAGCGGTTGCTGATGGTCCGTTCACAGTAGTTGAGGGCGGGCGCGCTAAAGACATCGATGTGTTGGCGAACGATACGGATGCAGACGGTGATTTACTGATATTGACCTCAGCTACCGCGGACAGCGGTACCGCAACGGTCAGTGATGACAACACCATTGACTACGTCGCTGCCCCCGGGTTTACAGGCACGGCAACCATAACGTATCAGGTCAGTGACGGTAGTGGTGGTACAGCGTCGGCGACTGCGACCATCAACATTGTCGCGGCTAAGGCGACAAACACCGCGCCGGTGGCTGCCTCCGCCCAGTACAAAGTCACCACCGATCAGGCTCTCGCGAGTTTGTTGCCAGCGGCTACGGATGCTGAACTCGACCCAATTCGTTATGTGTTAGCGATTGCGCCTAAAGACGGTTTTGCCAATGTGGATGGCAATGGGCGCTTTACCTACAAGCCCGAACCTGGGTTTGTGGGCACTGATACCTTCTTCTTTTACGTGACCGATGGCCAGTTAAATTCTAGAAACTACCAAGTCACATTGGATATTGATGGCGACTCAGACGGTGACGGCTATTTGGACTCGATTGACCAGTGCGTTAACACTGATCCTGGTTCAAAAGTGGATGGAACGGGGTGTGCCACGCAAGAAGCCGATGACTTTGATGGTGATGGCGTGCCCAATACGGCTGACAACTGCCCGAGCACACCCGCAGGTCAAGATGTTGACGAGAACGGTTGCTCCGAAGAACAAATCGAGGAAGAAGTCGAAGACTTCCGTGACATCGAGGATGATGTTGAAGAGGTTGCTCAGGTCGAAGTCGTACAACAAGAGACCAAGTCCCTGGCGGCTACCGTGAACACTGACTGTAACAGCTCGATCGGCCAGGGTGTGTCGAGTGGCCAGCAATCTTCTTTGGGTAGCGCTTGTCAGAGTCTGAAGTCGGGTGAAAATAGCTCGGAGCAGGTAAAAGAAGCGGTAGAAGAAATTAATTACGAAGAGGTCGGTACCCTATCCGATACGGCTATTGCAACGACTAGCAATCAGACTCAAGCAGTAGGCCAGCGCATGCAGGTCGTCAATACCGGTGGTGGCGGCGGCTCGGTCTCGGTTGATGGTCTGAACATTCGTTATGGTAAGCAGTCGATCCCGACTATAGCGTTGCAAGAAGCTGTGAACGCATTGTTGGGCTTCGCAGCGGGCGAGGGTGATAGCGAAGAGAGCTTTATCGACTTTGGTAAGCTTGGCATCTTTATCCAGGGTGATTTGGACTTTGGTGATCGAGACGCAACCGATACGCAAATGGGTTACGAATCGGATAGTTGGAACCTGACCATCGGGGGTGACTACCGCTTTAAAGACAACTTGTATGGCGGTCTAGCTTTTAACTTTGGCCAAACCGATGTCACCTACGATACGCGGGGCGACGAGTCGACGATCGAAAACTGGGGTATGTCGGTATACGGTGGATGGCAAATTACTGAGGCGTGGTATGTTGATGGTTTGATCTCGTACGGTAGCTCAGATTACTCGACTTTGCGTAACATTGAGTACACGCTAAATACCGGTGACTTCTCGGCAACGCAACGGGGTGATACCGCGGGAACCCAGTTATCGTACGGTATCAATACGGGCTATATGTATAACAAAAATGGCTTCCGCTTTGGGCCCATACTCTCGTTCTTCTACTCGGATGGCACGATCGATGGGTTTAAAGAGCGTGCCATCAAAGGGTCCGATGCTTGGGCCTTTGAAGTGGGTGAGCAGACGATCCAGTCGACTCGTATGAGTGCAGGTTTACAAATGGACTACTCATGGTCGACCGACTGGGGCGTGCTTATTCCTGGCATTAGAGCAGCCTACGTACGCGAGAAAGAAGGCTCGGATGACACCGTTGTTGTGCGATTAGCGAATGGGGATAACTTTGCGGATGGCACCTCACGCTTTGCGATTACGAATCAAAAAGATGATGAGGGTTACTACGATATTTCGGTGAACGTGTCGGGTCAGTTTGTGATGGGTATTTCTGGTTTTGTGAGTTACCAGTTCTATCAGGATTACCGAGGCTACACCCGAGAGGGGTATTCGGTTGGCATTCGTTGGGACAAGCCTTTTTAGGTGCTATTTAAAACATGGATGTCGTTTGGGATAAAACGGCTATTGCCGACGAAACTTTTTGAGGCAGCTTCATAGTGTAAGGTCCCTTTTGATGGGCCGGTGGACGAGAGAGCCGCGATCACGTGGCCGAAGGTTTTTCTGATCAAGTTTCAAGGACTTGGGTCTTGGAAACGGGGGGACGATCAAAATGACGAAGTACCAAATCGCCGTTATTGGCGGGGGGCCAGCAGGCCTCAGCGCCGCAGCAAGAGCGGCGCAATACGATAAAGAGTCTGGGATGAGTGCCCCAACCCATGTCTTGCTGGAGGGTTTTAGTACCTTTGCTAAGACCATTCAAAAATACCAAAAAGGCAAGCACGTTATGGATGAGCCTGGTTTTTTGGATTTGCGCTCGCCGGTACCCTTTTCCGCTGGCAAGCGAGAAGCCATTTTGGGCTCGTGGGATGAAAGCATCCACGCAAACGCAATCAATGTGCAGTACGATGCAGAGGTTACCAAAATATCGGGGCAGCAAGGCGACTTCATCTTGCAGTTGGCCTCGGGGTCGGTGGTTCGGGCTGAATACGTGGTGTTGGCGATTGGTACGCAAGGTAATCCGCGTGCCTTAGGTGTGCCGGGTGACGCCGAGAGTGATTTTGTGCAATACACGCTTGACGATCCCGAAGAGTTTTCAGGTGAGACAATTGTAGTTGTTGGTGCAGGCGATGCGGCGATTGAGAATGCCATTGGGTTAGCAAAGCAAAACACTGTTGTGATCGTGAATCGTCGATCAGAATTCAGTCGCGCGAAAGAAGGCAATTTGAACGCTATTCTTGCCGCTATTAACAATGATAACGTGTCACTGCGCTGTGCTTACGAAAGTAATGTTGGCTCGTTAGAACATCCTGCTGAAGATGGTGGCATGGGCGCCATTACTCTTGTAGGTCCAAACGGCGAGGAACGTATACCTTGTCATCGTATCATCGCTCGCTTAGGTACGATTCCTCCTCGAAAATTTGTCGAAGATGCGGGTATAACCATATCCAGCCCCCATGCAGACGCCATACCGGATTTGGACCAAAAATACCAAAGCAGTGTGCCAGGCCTTTATATTATAGGTGCTTTGGGTGGATATCCTCTCATCAAGCAGGCGATGAACCAGGGCTATGATGTTGTCGACTTCATTCACGGCAAAGAGACGCGCCCCGCTGATTATCCCCTGATAGCCAGTCAGTTCGCTGGACTACCTTATGTTATGGATGCTGAGGAGGTGTTGTCACTGTATCAAAAGCGCGTTCCGATGTTCCGGCGGATGAATGCGCTCGCCTTCCGTGAGTTGATTATCGAGAGCCGGATTGTCTACTGCTCGGATGAGGTCAAGAAACCGAGTATACCGCTCGATCGTCATACCCAGCTGCTACCACCGGGTCATGTTCTGTATAAGCACGGTGAATTCAGCACAACGTTCTATACCCTAGTTGAAGGTGAAGTTGAGCTTCAGTTAGAACAAGATGGACCATGGCAGACCATTGAGCAGGGTCAGTTTTTTGGTGAGACCAGTTTGATTTCGGGCCGTCCGCGCGAAGGTTCTGCCATTGTCAAGCGCGATAGCATCGTGATCGAGACGCCGCGGCGTGTCATGGTCAAATTGATGAACTCGAACGAGGAGATTCGCGACGGTATTGATCAAATCTTTAAAGTGCGCGCCCTGATGGCCGCCTTTCGCGCGAATCTGTCGATGGCTCAGCTCACAAAGATTGCTGATTCTATACAGCCTGCTACTTACGAAGCGGGGGAAGCGCTGTTTCATCAAGGAGAAGAAGGCGATTGTCTTCACTTGATTCGTCGGGGGCGTGTAGCGTTAACTCGGGATGGTACGGCTCAGGTTGTGAATCAGCATTACTCGGGTGAACTGGTTGGGCAAATGGCGTTAATGGGGGCGCCGCGGCGCCGAGAAACGGCCATGGCCTCGGTTAGGACCGAAACTCTGCCCATTCGGCAGACGCAATTTTTGCAGTTGATCGGTGGATCGGCCGATTATTTGCCCGTGCTGCAAGATCGCTTGAGCTCAGTTTTAACCAAAGTCAATAACCTTGCTTCGAAGTCGGAATCTGCACGGGCGATTGGGTTTTTGATGGATGAAGGCATGGGCGAGGCTACCAGCGCACTTTTGATTAACGAAAATCTCTGTGTCGGCTGTGATAATTGTGAAAAAGCCTGCGCCGAGACGCACGGTGGTATTTCCCGCCTCAATCGAAAACAAGGTGCTTCGCTTGATGGTTTGCATGTGCCGATCAATTGTCGTCACTGTGAATTACCTCACTGCATGAAAGATTGCCCTACAGACGCCATTAGACGCTCTGCGGACGGCGAAGTTTACATTACCGATAACTGTATTGGATGCGGCAACTGCGAGACAAATTGCCCGTATGATGCGATAACTTTGCGCTACGATCCGCCCAGTAAGCCTGGCTTGTTGTCTTGGCTGTTGTTCGGAGCAGGCACAGGGCCCGGCGACTCAGGTTTGAAAGCAGAGGGCGAGGATAATCGCAAGAAAGCCACAAAATGCGACGCCTGCAGGACCGTAAAGGGTGGTCCAGCCTGTGTTCGAGCCTGTCCTGCCAGTGCAATAACACGGCTGACCCCAGATCAGTTCGTTGATTATGTGGAGGCCATGTGATGCAAAGTAAAGGCTTACTAACGCATGGCGGTCGGCGCTACCTTTGGTGGGCAGTGCTGTTATCGGTGGTGAGCTTGGCTCTGTATTACACTCAAGCGCCTACCGGTTTGCAGCCTCCTAATGGTGGCACTTGGCAGGGTTATACCTTGGGCACTATTGGGGCTTGTTTAATTGTTTGGCTGAGTTTGCTGGGCATTCGCAAACGTCGATACAGCAGTCGAATTGGTACGGTCGCCGGTTGGGCTTCGGCGCACGTCTATTTGGGTTTGGCGCTGTTATTGGTGGCCACTCTCCATTGTGCTTGGCAGTTTGGATGGAATGTACACACTTTAGCTTATGCTTTGATGTGCGGGGTCATAGGTTCAGGGTTGTACGGCTTGTTTGTGTATCTGCGCTTGCCGCAAGCGCAGGCTCATAACCGAGCAGGAAAAGATCGTGATGCGTGGATTGATGAGTTGCGTTCGATTGATACAGATATTCAGTCGGTGGCCGCAAAAGCCGATGCTGATACCCAGACAATGGGTTTAAGCGCTCAGAGCTTAACCGCTATAGGGGAGTCAATTTGGGCGCAGTTGTGGGGTCTTGACCGATCTCGAGTCAATCTCCCAAAGCAAGGCTTGGTTTCGAATGCAGACCAAGAGGCTGTGATCGACTATCTAGCAAGACATATTCCCAACGCGCGCACACGGCGAGAAGCTGAGGTACTTAACGACTTAATGGATTTATTTGGGCGCAGGAGGGTTCTTTTGAGTCGAATGCGCGAAGATTTGCGCTTGAGTGCCCACCTAAAAATATGGCTGTTTTTTCATGTGCCGATGACGCTAGCTCTCTTGGTCGCGCTGTCCATCCACATCGTTGTTGTTTTCTTTTACTGGTAGCGCTATGGAGTTTTTAGTACGTCAAACCATCGGAGGCGATAACGGAGAGACCGTCGATAGTGGTATCACCGCTAAACGGTTGACTCTCGGGCCCGCAGCAAAAGATGACGTCTTACTGCCAGGTTTAAAGTCTTCGGTTTCGATCGTTGCAAACGATCCCGAATCGGTACTGGTGCGCTCCGGTTCACGTAACTTACTCGTCGACGGGGTATTGAAGAAACGTGTACTTTTGAGTCACGGCGATACGCTTGAAATTTCGGGCTTGACTCTGTCCTTGTTCTTGCCGCCATCCGGATTTGATCTTGGGGTTTTGCTAAGTGGTTCAATCGACCCAGTCGATAACCTCGCAACCATCATGGGTAAGCCCCCAATACCTTGGTCCATGCGTCGCATGTCTTGGTTCTTAATGTGTGCTGTCACTCTGTTGTGCTTTGTCGTGCCGTATTACGCGTTGAAAGAACCAAACTTTGAGGAAGTAGTGACATCTGCTGGCTGGCCGAGTGATGTTCATTGGTCTAGCGGTCCTCTGTCGAGTGTGCATAATGCGGCGGGTGTCGCTGAGCAGTGCGATGCCTGTCATGTTCAACCCTTTGTAATGACACAAGATGACGCGTGTCTTGCCTGTCACAAAACGCTCAATGAGCACGCTGATGTGAATTTTCATGCTGACCTTGGCTTAGAAGCTATGCGCTGCGCGAGCTGTCACCGTGAGCACAATGAGCCCGCTACCCTAATCGCTCAGACAGATAGTCTGTGTACGGATTGCCATGTTGATTCAGAGTCTTGGACTGCTGCCGAGGGGCAGCCTGTCATTCCTGTGTCTGCCTTTGCTCCTGATCAGCATCCTCAATTTAAAGTGGCAGTCTTGGATCAAACAGAATCGCCCGTTGGGTCCCAATGGACACGTCAACCGCTGTTTAGTGGTGGGGCCGTAGACAACTCCGGTCTTAAGTTCAATCACGAGGTGCATTTAGATAGTGATAAAGTTGCGGATAAGGATTCCGGTGTTGCACTTGAATGCGGCAGTTGTCATACATTGACACCAGACCGAAGGAGTTTCGAGCCGGTCAACATGCAGGCGCATTGCGAAGCATGCCACTCTTTGGCATTTGACCCGGTAACCCCAGACTTTGAACTACCTCACGCGAGTGCTCGCGAAGTGTATACGGTCATTGAGGGTCACTATTTGCGAACGTTTCTGGGCGCTGCTAATAGTGCGCAAGTACCTGATCGAAGACGGCTGGGCTCGCCCAGTGAATATCGAACTGTGTGTATCGATGCCCCTTACACCTGTGCGCAGTGGGAGGCAAAGCGCGAAGCTCGATACCAGTTTGAAGACACAGGGTGTGTGACCTGCCACGAAGTCAATGACAATAACAGCCAAGATATTGCCAAACGTTATGAAGTGAGTTCGGTGCATCAAACCGAGGATTGGTTTATGTACGCAAAATTTGATCACCGACCCCATGAGGTGATTGATGGCCGCGTAGGTAATGACGTCTGCGGGGACTGTCACGAGGCTACGACTTCAGTTTCGGCCAACGATGTACTCATGCCCGGTATTGATCTGTGCTTCGACTGTCACAATGCCGACGTTCAAGCTGAGGGTTCAGAGTGCGTGAGTTGTCATTGGTTTCATCCGGATGAGGGCGTTTCTTCCGTTCTTGCGCGAGGCGATCGCAGAGGAGTCAATCCCAACGCCGATGCTTGGGTATTTAAGTGGTTAGAAAAATGACGAAGTCTTTATATCTGATGACATTACTGACCCTGCTCTCCGCTTGTGGTGGGGGAGGTGGCGGTGCGAGCGCTCCCGCTCAGGCCGTCGTTGAATCAGCGTCGGAAATTCTGTGTGATGGGCAGTGTGCGCAAACGGCCGACGTTTTGAGCGTGGATGACGTTGAGCAGGTGTTAGCGCAAGCCATCGATCAGGCGCAGGCGCTTGGCGTTGATGCCACCATTGCGGTGGTCGACCGGGTGGGAAATGTGCTGGCTGTGCATCGTATGGCGGCTATAGCACCTTCGATAGAAATTGCTACAAGTCAGCCTGTGCTCGTGTCCACGGGTCTTGAAGGATTGATCCTTCCTGAAGGAGCCGCGGGGGATGCGATCGCAGCCATTGCGAAAGCGCTGACAGGGGCGTATTTGTCGAGCGAGGGCAATGCCTTCACTACCCGGACAGCCAACCAAATTGTGCAAGAACACTTTAATCCTGGCGAACGAAATCAGCCAGCTGGCCCGCTGTTCGGGGTTCAGTTCAGCCAACTTGCCTGTTCTGATTTTTCGCTGTCCGGTGCGTCACCAGGCTCGCAAGTTGGGCCACAGCGTTCTCCTCTTGGATTAGCCGCTGACCCCGGTGGGTTTCCATTATACAAAGATGGAACGCCAGTGGGAGGCATTGGTGTCATTGCGGATGGGCTTTACTCTATTGATAAAAACATCCTTGACGTCGACCGTGATGTTGACGAGCTCATCGCACTTGCTGGCACCTTTGGGTTTGCCGCACCCAATGACCGACGTGCTGATCGAATTACCGTAGAGGGTAAAACGTTTCGATTCAGTGATGTTGGGTTTTCGGATTTGACGGTGTCGCCCGAGAATGCGCCGAGTTATGACAGTTTGACAAGTGGTGCATTGGTGGACGTTCCGGGATACGGTGGCGGCGAAATCTTAGCGGGCGTTCGCTTCGGCGCGATAGAGTCTGGCATTGCACCCTACGACTTATTTGATGATCTGAATGCTTACACCTTTTACAACCAATCGGGTCAAGTTCGTTATCCGCCAATGGATGGGACCGACGACGCATCTCTGGGAGACCGCCGTCTGATTGCGACCGAAGTAGAAACGCTCTTACGGGAGGCGCTGACGATAGCGAATAAATCTCGAGCGCAAATTCGTCGTCCCTTGGGCACTTCAGCTCGAGTGACCGTCAGCATTGTGGATACTAATGGCGCTATTTTGGGTATGGCTCGAACCGAGGACGGCCCTGTATTCGGAGCCGATGTATCTTTGCAAAAGGCACGAACAGCGACCTTCTTTTCATCGAGAGATGCCGGCGATTATTTGCAGGCGATAGCGACACCTACAAGATACTTAAATCCTGATTTGTCGCTGAAAGCAGAGGTCAACCTCGGTGATTATGTCGAGGCGGCGCGGCTGTTTATCGGGCCTCAAGCGCTGTCGGATGGCACGGCGTTTTCCGATCGCGCGGGAGGTAACTTGTCGAGACCCTTCTATCCAGACGGTATTCGCGGGAATCCGCACGGGCCTTTTTCGAAATCGTTTGCGAATAATGAATGGAGTCCTTTCTCTACCGGGCTGCAATCCGACTTAGTTATGAACCAGCTGTTAACGCACGTGATATTTGCGGTTGGGGCTTCGGCAAACGATGCAGTGACTGGCTGTGTCGAAGCTCCGGGGCAACGTTTAGCGAACGGTGCTCAGATTTTTCCGGGCAGTGTACCGATCTACCGGGGCGATACCCTCATTGGCGGAATTGGCGTGTCTGGTGATGGCATCGAGCAAGATGACATGATCAGCTTTTTAGGGGTTCACCATGCTGGCTTGGCTTTGGACGGCGCAATTAATAACGCACCACCGGAAATTCGGGCAGATAATCTGAGTCCACAAGGCGAGCGTTTGCGCTACATTCAATGCCCGCAGACGCCTTTTATTGACTCAGACGAGCAACGTGTATGTGAGGGTAAATGATGAAACAATTCCACCCTACTTTCACTATAGCGAGCGTTTCGGTTTTTTTGTCTGCCAGCGTGTTTGCTCATCCTCACCCCGATGATGCAGGTGCTGCGGCCCGCCAAGATTGCCGACCCGGCGTGATACGCGCTGAACATGCCCAGCCGAAACGTCGCCGGCCCGGGGTCGCGCAAGAATGTCGACCGACGTACGATCAGGTCTATTCGGGCGCGACGCGTCAGTCTGAGCCGGTCGCACCCGGCACTGGATCGTCGGTGCGCACGCAAACCGTTGTGAAGGACGCGGGTAGTGGTGTCAAAGAGTACGTGGCGAGACGCTTCTCGCCGGTACCCAAACCCAGTGTCGAGCAATTTGTTGCGGCAGTGCCTATTCCCGATCGCTGGCGTATTGTGGACGCTTTAGGGTATGAAGATAATTGGTGGGACCCCTACAATCAAAACACCATAAAAGGCGATAAGCCAATTCACGACGATTGGTTTTTTAATATCACCGCAATCTCGGATACGGTGTATGAATTTCGAGACGTGCCAACACCAGTAGGCGGCCAAACAACCGATGCCGCGGGTTCTTTGGATGTGCTGGGTAATGTACAGCAGGGGTTTTGGAACCAGAATACGGCGGTAGAGTTCGTGTATTACAAGGGCGATACCGTATTTAGGCCGCCCGATTGGGAATATCGCTTTATTCCTGTTTTTAACTACAACGCGGTCCGTTTGGGCGAAACGCTGGGAACTAATGCCAACCCAGCCGTAGGGCGTTTACGTGAGGACAACCACGTGGGTATTCAGACTCTGTTTGTTGACCGCCACCTCCGCAACGTATCAGACCGGTATGACTTTGACAGTGTGCGCGTAGGGATACAGCCATTTTCCAGTGACTTTAGGGGGTTTTTATTCCAGGACGTGCCATTTGGTGTGCGCTTGTTTGGCAATAGGAACAACAACAAGTATCAGTACAATCTCGCCTGGTTTCGGCGTTTAGAAAAAGACACTAATAGTGGTTTGAATGATCTGAGTGAATCATGGCGCGACGATGATGTGTTTGTGGCTAATGTCTATCTGCAAGATAAACCACGCTTAGGTTTTTTCTCGCAGTTCTCGTTAATCTACAATCGTAACCGAGAAAGTGAAAAGCCCTTTTACGACACCAATCAGTTTATTCAACGCCCTGCCTCACTTGGACAAGAACGGCTACGTGATTACGATGTGTATTACTTGGGTTACTCCGGTGATGGGCACTTTGGTCGACTTAACTTAACGACGTCGCTGTATTTGGCCTTTGGTGAAGAGCAAGATAGTGTCTTCACGAACAGTGTATCGGATATAGAGGCCTATTTTATTGCAGCGGAGCCTTCGATTGATTTTGACTGGATACGGGTGCGTGGCTCTTTGTTGTACGGCTCCGGCGATGATGACCCCTATGACGGTAAAAGTCAGGGCTTTGATGCCATTTTCGAGAATCCGCAATTCGCTGGTGCTGACACCAGCTATTGGATACGTCAGGGTGTGCCTCTAATTGGAGGAGGACGCGTTGCACTTTCTCAACGTAATGGCATTTTGAACTCGCTACGTTCATCAAAAGAGCACGGCCAGTCCAACTTTACTAACCCGGGTGTGCTGCTCGCTGGCTTGGGTACCGATATGGATATTTTGCCGGAGTTGCGGTTGTCATTGAATGCCAATTATTTGGCGTTTGCCGATACCTCAGTGCTCGAAGTGGCTCGGGCGCAAGCGGGCATTGACCGGCATATTGGTTATGACCTGTCTGCCTCACTCACATACCGACCTTTCATGACGCAGAATGTTGTAGTTCGGCTGTCTTACGCTCAGCTCTTGAGTGGCAATGGTTACCAACAATTATTTGGCGACGACGACCCTGTGTCGGTGCTTTTAAATGCGGTGTTGACTTTCTGATGAACTATTTAAAGCCCAGTACATTACGACTATTTTCTATGATTGTTGTGCTCGTGTATGCGGGCTTGGCCTGGTCCGCTGGTGGTTCGCAAAAAGTCGAGCGAGATTATGTGTTTACGCCATCTGCACCTTCAAGCCAGACACAAGCGCAAATGGACGCAAAATCGGCAGGATGCCGGTCCTGCCATACAAAGACAGACAAAGCGACGATGCACGCCAATCCTGCGGTGAAACTCGGTTGCACGGATTGTCATGGAGGGGACGCCACGGTACATCTCGCGGCAGGCGAGAACGACAAGAACAGTGTCCTCTATATAAAAGCGATGGAGGCCGCTCACGTTTTACCGCAGTATCCGGACGACTGGCACTACCCTTCGAGTGCAAACCCCAAGCAAACATATACTCTGCTTAACCGAGAAAGCCCTGAGTTTATTCGCTTTATCAACCCCTCCGATTATCGTATTGCCGAGGAAGCGTGTGGCGCCTGCCATTTGCCGACCATCGAAGCCGCTAAACGCAGTTTGATGGCAACCTCGACAATGTTGTGGGG
This sequence comes from Aequoribacter sp., assembly GCF_965659035.1. NCBI lineage: Bacteria > Pseudomonadati > Pseudomonadota > Gammaproteobacteria > Cellvibrionales > Halieaceae > Aequoribacter > Aequoribacter sp. The sequence goes on from NZ_CBFHWH010000005.1 coordinate 13,653, forward strand.
TGGCGCTGCCTACAATAATGGTATCTTGCCTTATAAACGCTATAACCTCGGCGAATCGTATACACGCGAGGGAGAGCCGGCAGCGATTAAAGGGCCTGTTGTGCCCGACTCAGAGGCATTGTTGCAACACTCTATTTTGCCCGAGGTCTTTCCTTTGCCGGCATGGGAGACGATTAAACCGGGTGATATCTTTCGAGTGTTTGAGCGCGGTGGCCGCAATATCACTAACTTGTTCCCAGAAACGGGACTGCCGAATTCGTTGGGGCAATTGCAGCGAATTGAAGAACCTGGCAAGCCTGACATTCGACAATCGAACCGGGGTCCTGGCACGGGCGCTCGCATTTCTGTGCCTGTGATCAACATTACCAAGACCCGGTTGAACGACCCTCATACTTGGTTTTTGGGGACAAACGATCAACCTGGCGATTACCGCAGCTCCGGCTGTGCCTCTTGCCATGTCGTTTATGCGAACGACCGAGATCCTCGACACTCCGGTCCCTATGCTCAGTTTGGGCATACGGGTAAAACGCAAACCGCAGACCCTACGATTCCTCAAAACGAAGAAGGGCACCCACTGAAGCATGAATTCACCCGAGCGATACCGACCAGTCAGTGTATGTCGTGTCATATGCACCAACCCAATATGTTCCTCAATTCCTACTTAGGCTACACGATGTGGGACTATGAATCGGATGCGCCGGCAATGTGGCCAGAAGAGCAACAGTATCCCTCACATGAAGAGATTCGCGAGGTTTACGACCGTAATCCAGAGGGCGCCGCTGCCCGCGGTAAATGGGCAGATATAGAGTTTACCAAAGCCGTATCAGAGCTTAATCCGACGTTGAACGATACGCAATTTGCCGATTATCACGGCCATGGCTGGAATTTCAGGGCGATCTTTAAGCGCGATCGCGAGGGCAACTTGCTCGACGCTGAGGGTAACCAGGTCAGCGATACAGACCCTGACAAATTCCAAAAGGCTGTGCACATGTCGTCGATTCACCTAGATGTGGGTATGCATTGTGTTGATTGTCACTACGGTCAGGACAGTCACGGCAACGGTCATCTGTATGGTGAGGTCGCCGCGGCGGTAGAAATTGACTGTAAAGATTGTCACGGTACCTCGAAAGCCTACCCGAATTTGTTCACCTCAGGGCCCGCTGCTCTTGACGGAGGCCAAGATTTATCGCTGATTAGAAATCCTGACGGGCAACTCCGTTTTGAGTGGCTGGGTGATACTTTGATTCAACGCTCTGTGCTAACTCCCGGTTTAGAGTGGGAAGTGAGTTTAGTAAAAGACAGCGTAACTGAGGGAAGCGCACACTATAACGAAAAGGCGGCACGCGCCAAGTTAATGAGTAAAGATACTCAGACGCAGGCCTGGGGGGCGGATATCGCAGAAACTGATCTGGCTCACTCATACGATGAGATGGAATGTTACGCCTGCCACACGTCCTGGACGACCTCGTGCGCCGGGTGTCATTTGCCCATTGAAGCAAACCATAAAACGGAGCGGCATCATTACGAGGGCGGCGAAACGCGTAACTATGCGACGTATAACCCTCAGGTCTCGCGTGATCAGATGTTTTTGTTGGGTCGGCGTGAAACGGCTAAGGGCGGCAAGATTGCACCGGTACGTTCTACGTCTGCGCTGGTGCTGTCCTCTACCAACGCCAATCGCGAGAAGATCTACATCCAACAACCGCCTATCGCGTCTAGCGGCTACAGTTCGCAGGCATTCAACCCCCATTTTGCCCACACGGTCAGAAAGACTGAGACTAAGGATTGCGAAGATTGCCATGTCGCTAAAAGTGGTGACAACAATGCCATCATGGCTCAGCTGCTAATGCACGGAACCGGTTTTGTTAATTTCCTTGGGCATTATGCGTGGCTGGGTGGAGAGGAACATATTACCGGTGTTGAAGTAACCGAATGGGATGAACCGCAAGCGGTTATTGGGTCTTACTTGCAAAAATATGCGTACCCCGATTTTTACCAAGCTCACCAGGCGCGCGATAAGGTTCTAGAAAAAGGATTTGCGCACAGTAGCGAGCGAGCGGCCTGTGTTCAGATGCGTGGTGAGTACCTTTATGTGGCAGAGGGCTCGAAGGGCTTTCATGTTTACGATATCGCAAACGTTGCCAATAAAGGGTTTTCGCAGCGATTTATTACTGCACCGTTTAGCGCGCTCGGGCATGACACCCGGGTAGAGACTGCCAACGCAACCTGTGTGGTTCTGCCAACGACACAGCCGATTGATCCCAGTCGTAACACCGGTGAATTGATGCGAAAGGTGAACTTGGAGCAGCCTTTCCATCCCCTATATAACTACGCTTATATTACCGACTCGGAAGAGGGGCTGATTTTAGTAGATCTAACAACCTTGGCCGATGGCGAGCCTCGAAACAACTTCCTCGAACGCGCGTTAACTTGGGACGCCGATGGTGCACTGAAGGGCGCTAGGCACATGGTGCTGGGTGGTTACTATGCTTACATACTGACCGATCAGGAGTTGGTTGTCGTCAATATAAATACCCCGCTGGAACCCAAACTTGTGACCCGCTTGGCGCTGAATCGTCCCCATTCTGTTGCGTTGCAGTTTCGATATCTGTTTGTCACCGATGTCGATGGCTTAAAAGTTATCGATATTACCAACCCAGAAACCCCGCGATTGACACCTGACAATGTTATTCCTCTGCAGCAGGCGCAGCGGCTGCATCTCGCCAGAACGTATGCCTATGTTGCCTCCGGGTCTGAGGGTTTGGCAATTGTAGATATCAAAAAACCGACACAGATGCAGCTGTATCAATTGTTCTCTGATGGTATTGCGGACGCGCGGGATGTCACGGTAGCGGCGACCAATGCATCGATCTTTGCTTACGTGGCTGACGGTGCGGAGGGTCTGAAAATTGTGCAGCTGACTTCGCCAAGCAGTCAGCCTAAATTTTATGGGTTTAGTCCTGCGCCAAAGCCAGAGTTGATTGCGCATTATCCGACGAAATCTCCCGTATTGTCTCTGTCGCGCCCCTTAGAGCGGGATCGTGGCGTCGATGAAACTGGAGGGCAAATAGCGGTGTTCGGTCGGGTCGGGTCACGCCCTCTTAATCACGAGGAAATGCGCCGCATGTACATAGATAAGGATGGAAAGCCATGGTTTGTCGAAAATCAGCCGTCGCAGCAATAGCCTTTTTATTTGCTGTACTTGTTGAAGCCGCCCCGCTACCGGAGTCCGATGGCTTAGTCCATGAAGGGGTAGCCAGCTGCGCGTCCAGTATATGTCATGGCCGAGTTGAACCCGATGCCAGTGCAACGGTGTGGCTCAATGAATACCGAATATGGCTGCGTGAAGATAAGCACTCGGGCGCTTATAAATTGTTGTTGAATGAGCAATCGCAAGCCATCGCCACGAAGTTGGGGCTACTCAATGCGCATGAGGCTCCCGAGTGTTTAGCGTGTCACGCCGACTATGTGCCCGTGGCTCAGCGTGGAGAAAAATTTAGAATTGAGGATGGCGTCGGGTGCGAAGCTTGCCATGGCGGCTCTGAAAACTGGTTAAAAACACACACAGAAAAGGCAGCGACGCACGAGAGAAATATTGTGCAGGGGCTGTATCCCAGTGATGTGCTGCCGGCACGCTCCCAGCTTTGTTTGTCGTGTCATTTAGGGACCGAGGCTAAGTTCGCGAATCACGAGATTATGGGTGCTGGGCATCCGCGGTTGAGTTTTGATTTGCTGGCGTTTGGCGTGAATCAACCTTTTCACTACGCGGTTGACGAGGATTATCGGTACCGCAAAGCGACGTATGACGATGTACAAACATGGCTCTCGGGCCTTGCAACTCAAAGTCGTCTGACACTGGAATTAATGGCAGGGCCGGTTTTCCCAAGTACTTCCTTAATGCCTGAGTTGGCGTTGTACGAATGTCATACGTGTCACCGGCCCATGGACGGTAATCAATGGCGAGTCGACTCGAAGTACGCAGCGAGTTTGCCTTCGGGCTCGGTCCGTTTGAATGATGGCGCTCTGCAAGTCTTTATTGTCGCGATGGAGGTGATAAATCCCAGTGCGGCTAACACGATTCTTGGTGGGCTTAACGAATTGCACAGTGCATCCATGAAAGGTAAGGATGATGTACAGAAGCAGGCAGTTACACTTGCTAAGGTCCTGAGTGGCCTCGACCTTGAGCTGGCAGATAGAAACTACGTTAACGAGGAAATCGTGTTACTGAGGGAGCATCTTCTTCAAGCGGCGCGTGAAGGGGAGTTTTCGTACTACAATGCGGCTGAGCAGTCTTTTCTGGGCGTCGAAACCTTGTCGATTGCGGGGGGAGACTCTGCTTTGGCGGCCAAGGAGCTCGACCTCTGGTATGCGACGATGGCGGACGAGAATAGGTTTGATGCCAACCTATTTGCTAAGGTTGCGGGAACGGTGTTGGGAGCTTTCAAATGAGTACCTCGGTGGTCTCCGGGTGCGGAGCAACGCATTGCGGAAAACGATCGCATAACGAAGACGCGTTTTTCGTTGATGACGAGCTAGGGCTTTATGTCGTCGCCGACGGCGTAGGGGGCCAAGACGCCGGTGAAATTGCCTCAAATATCGTCTGCCAAGTTTTGCCCGAGCGAATTCGCGCCGGTGTTGCTATGGCTGATGCGGCGCAAGAGGCGCATTTTGCGATTGCTAATGCAATCAGTAAGGGTGAGGGTAAGCCCGGTATGGCGAGTACTGTGGTCGCCCTGCTGGTCAGGAATGATTTGTACGAGGTGGCCTGGTTGGGCGACAGTCGCGTTTATGTTTGGGATGGACATCTTAAGTTGCTCTCTCGCGATCACTCTATGGTTGAAACGCTGTTAGCGAGTGGCGAAATTGATTTAGATCAGGCGCAGAATCACCCTAAGAAAAATATCATATTGGCCGCGCTGGGTGGCGGAGATGCCAATATCAATGTCGGTCAAAATGGGGGAGTATTACGATCGGGCACGCGCTTTTTGCTGTGCAGTGACGGTTTGACTGATATTGTCGGACCTAAGCGTATTTCTGAGGTGCTTAATTCGATCGACGATACCTGTGAAGCGTGTGAAACGCTTGTTGCGCATGCGCTAGAAGGACAAGGACGTGACAATATAACGGCGATTGTAGTGGACGTAGTTGACGCACCAGTGACATCGGATGAGCCCGATGAGCATGCACAGGTCGTACATACCTATGATCCTGAGAAAAATGTGTACACTTACCATCGCGAAGATCGGGTCCTCGTCTCCTCAAAGGTGAGAAGGCTCGCGCCTATCTCGCAAGAGCAGGAGTTGAGCGGTAAACTGACGGAGCGCGCTTTGGTTGAGCCAAGTAAACCTGCTCAAGTGCCGTGGGGGAAGAGCATTGTATTGGCCTGTATAGCATTGGCGATGTTGCTGTTCATAACCTTAGGCTAACGAATGGAGAAATTTGAAGTGGAAGTTGTGCTGAAGGCATCCGATGGTACGGAATACACAGTCACTGATGGTGCCGTCATAGGCCGAGTTGAGGCTGTCGACATCGTCATCGCAGACCCCAAAGTGAGCCGTCAACACGCTAAATTTAAGCTTGATGGTGGTGCGCTTGCGATTGAGGATTTAGGGTCCTCAAATGGGACATCGGTGAATGGAGCGAAGATTCAAGCAGAGACACCTTTAGCCCATGGTGATACAGTATCTATCGAGCACTTGTCGTTTAGGGTCGTTGTCGATGGCGCAGAGCTGGAGGAAGCCGATGAGGCCACGGTGATAGGTGCAGTGGGCGATGACGCGACAGTCATTGGAGCTCCGGGCCCCGATTTGAGTAATGTGCCCGGTAGTTGGGTTGAGTCAGAGACCGCTGAAAGTACGCAGTTTTTAAGCCCCGAGCAATCCGCAGAACAAGGGGTTCAAGTCGTGCGGCAGAGTCTTGAACCACACGTGATTTTACTGGATGACGAAGGCGGTATTGCCGAGGCGCTAGGACTGGAGCTCGGCGATTCAGATAATCAGCAGTGGGAAATTGGTCGTGGCGACCAATGTGATGTGCAACTTGCTGAATCGACCGTCTCGACCCGACACGCGCAATTGGTATGTGAAGGCGGCAAGTGGCGCATCGTAAATTTAATTTCATCGAATGGCATTGTCGTGAACGGCGAAAAACGGTTGTCCGCTTTTTTAAGTGACGGCGATGTCATTGGATTAGGCCGGGCACGGTTGGTGTTTTTTGGGCCGAGCCGGGCATCGAAAATCTCATCCAGCAGGCCAAAGGACACGGAATCGGGTGTCAATAAAATCGGTTTGTTGGCTATCGTCATAGCAGTGCTCGTTGCAGCGATAGCAGCAGTCTTCCTGCTTTAACAAGCAGTGCAGACGGCGTTTCCACGCGGGCTGGAACTTTGCCTTAGTCGTAAATGTTGGGTTTGGGCTTCCCAAAAATCCAACCTTGGATTAGCTCAAAGCCTATATCGGCGCAGGTGTCTAACTCAGCTTGTGTCTCGACGCCTTCGGCCAAAGTGATGATGCCGGTATTCTTCGAGAAGGTCACCAAAGATTGAATCATCTCCCGCTTGGCTGCCGTCGCTGTGTCGATATCTCGTATGAGGCTCATATCAAATTTGACGTAATCGGGTGGCACATCCACCATTTCTTGCAGGCGCGATTGGCCCGCTCCGAAGTCATCATAGGCTAGACCTATGTTCAGCGCTTTTAGATCCATGTGCAGCGCTTGCATTGCCTTCAGATTCGAAACGCCGTCTTCGTGAATTTCCAATACCAGTTTGTGCGGTCGCAATGTGCTCATGGTCTTTTCAAGCCCCATCATCAAGCGGCGCATGTCCTTGAGTTCGGCGGGGTGGGTGTTCACAAAAATAGTAGCCCCGGGTGCTTGCGCGACGGCTTCTTGTATACCGATGTCTCTGAACAGCTCACTCAGGGTAACGTCCAAGCCACCGCTCTCTGCAATTTGAAACAGTGGCCAGGGTGCTGGCGGTAGGCCATCGAAAGCACCTCGCCCCAGTATTTCGTAAGCGACGGGTGTGCCCGTGACTCGGGTAATAGGTTGGAAATGCGCTGTCACAGCCCGCTGATCAATCATTTGTTGCAGCTCGCGCAACCCGGTCGGTAAACGGTCCGACAAATTTTCTACTGCGGCAAAGGTGGTAGTCTCTTCCTCGTTATCGTCTGCGTCAGCGTCGCCCTCGGCAATCAGGCGATATTCGTTAGAGCCGAAATGCAGAACGTCGCCGTGGTCAACCACAGTGGGTCCGGAGATCCGATTGCGGTTTACAAAGGTACCGTTGGTGCTCCCTAAGTCGTTAACAATCAGTGTGTCGCCGCTGGCAATGATTTCGGCATGTTTACGGGATACATCGCCTTTTGGTACCGGGAAGCCCGATTCGTTGACGCGCCCTACGATGCAAGGGAACTGCGTGATTGCCACGCGTTGAATGCGATCCGAGTCGCCAACGTACCCCTCTAAAAGCCACTGTTTTGACATGCGGCCCTCCGCATTATGCATAGACTCTTTTAAGACTACACAAAATAGCAAAGTGTTCAAAGCGCGAAGTTAAGCAAACCCCATTTTGAACATTACGAATGTGTTAGGTTGCTATTTCGGTGGGGTTAGTTGATCGCGCCACGGGTGCAGCGCGAATGGTTGGTTGCTAAATTTTGGGCTTATTCTTGTAAAACTTTGTGGCTCACCTTTGCGGAATCGATGTCACTGTGGGTAAACAAAATATCTCGCCACGCCTTGTTGCCGTAGCGCTCGGTCTGATCAGTAAAGTGCGCGGACTGTGGTGCGCCGGATTCGCTGTAAGACAAGATTGCCTGGGCTTTTGGGCCTTGGTCCGTAAAGCTCATGGCCATAATAAAGCTGGAGCCGTGAGCAATGTTATAACCGCTAGAGCTGAGCGTTTTACTGTCGCCAACTCGATCGTTTGTGCCTGAAAAAATGGGAGAGTCGATGTGTTCACCTGTGACCTGAAGGTTGGCAATACCTTCAAAGCGATTACCGCCATGCACGGGTAGTGCCTTACCAGCACGATGAGCGAGCTGCAGCTCACCTAAGGGGGCATCTAACGGTATGGTGTTGGCTGTCAGCAAATTAACGGCTTCCGCTAAAGCCGTCAGTGCGCGATCAGAGTCAGCCAGACCTACGGGCGTGGTCGCTGGATTTGATGGGTCAAAGTCCCCTTTGAATAAGGGCCCAGAAAATTGGGTCGCGGTGTAGTCGTAGCGGGTCAGCCACTCGCGGAACAGCACAGCACCGCGGCTGTCGTTGTTATAGCGCTTATCCCACTGGGACAAGATGGTGCAGGCCTCTTTGAGTGACACCGCGGAGCCATTGAGCTGCGCTTCGGGTTGCGCAACACAGGCGGTTAGGAGGTCGTCCATTAAGAGGTGGGCAGTGAGTCCAGAGTTGTCGAATAAAGCCTGCTGAATTTCTTCGATAGAGAATTTGCCGTCATCGCCGCGAAACTCAAAACCATTCAGACCCTTAAGCAAATGTATATTCATTCGGGTGCGAATGCTGCGCGGTGTTTCTGTGGCGCCGTACAGCGGTGAATAACCCGTTCTTGGATTGTCAGGGTCGCTCAACCAGTAGCTGTCGTTTGAGTTAAAGACAGTATTGCGACTTTCTATGAGTGGGCGCTGGTCAAAGGGTGTGGTGCCTGCAATGGGCACGCCATCCTCAATAAGCCATTCATCGCGCGCTGAGCTGCCATCTAAAATCACTAAGCCCTTGGTTAGGAACAGCTGTTTTAGCTGTGGGGCTTGTTCGAGACTTGTCTGCCAGGCCGCAATCGTCTCTTGGCTTAGATGCCCCACGTTGGTGTTGTCAAAGTAAACCGCACGCCCTTCGGCGCTGGTCGATATGGTATTTACCCAGGGCATTGCGTTAAACGTACGGTGTGCCTCGATAAACTCGTCCATAGATTGTGCTTGTCCCATGGCCAGCCACTGCCCGAGAACTTGGGTGTTTTCGCTGTTTGCATCCCGTGCGGCGTAGGCTGTTGTAGAACTCCAAGTTAAACCGGGCATTTGTACCATGGGTCCGTGATGGCTAAACCAAATGGAGCCTGACTGTTCGGTAAGCCCGGAGTCCGTTTTGATTTTGACTGATACCGGTACCGAAGTCAGGTCACGCCATTCATCCTCATAGCGATACTGGGTTGGGTTTTCTGGGTTCAAGGTTAGTCGATACAGTGTGACGCGCTTAGAGTCGGATACCGTATGCGTCCATGCAACGGCATCATTAAAGCCGATAGCTACCCCAGGTGTGCCAATAAGCCCTGCGCCGTAGACGTCTAGCTCGCCTGGAATGGTCAGATGTTTTTCCCAGAACCGGCTGGTGCCATACCAAGGGTAGTGCGGGTTCGCCAGCAGAGCACCCTTGCCAGACTCGGTCGCTTCGGAGCCAAAGGCCCAGCCATTAGAACCCATTCCTTCCAGTTTAATTGCATCTAGAGCTGCAATCTGAGCTCCCTCATGCACCGTGAATTGCGCTTGATCTTGGGGTGGTTGTGCCGCCGCCACCGCACCTGCCATTCGGGTGATGGTGTGAACGAGCGCAACGTATTGCGTCATAAAGTCTTCAGCCGACGCTGGTTTAACCCAGTCCGTTTGGTCGCACCACGAACCATAATTGCCTTGGGTATCGGCCAAGTAACGGTTGTAACCGGCCGCGTAACCTTCTATCCATTCGCGTATTCTTGGCGGCTGCTGCGCAAGTGCCATTTTACCCTTGGATGGCATATCCAGCGCTTGCATGACCATGTCGCTGTAGACGTTGCTATTGTTGTGTCCGGCCCCCAAATGCTCCGCGGCGGTGCCTTGAGCTGTGGTCAGTGCCACCGCCATGTTGCAAACGTGATCTTCTGCTGCGGCATAAGCCTCACCATAGCCTAGACTTGCGTAATCGTTGGCACGAATGTGTGGTATGCCAAATTCGGTTCGGGTAATTTCCGCATCGTATTTTAGTGGTGGCATAGCAGCTTCTTGCTGGCAGGCACTGAGCAGTGCAATGCATGCTACCGCGAGGCAGGTTTTAGGATTGGAATACGCCATGGATAGAGTCCTTGTGTTATTGTGCTCCAACGCTACCAAATAGCAGTCGCAGTGCCTAGGGTGGAAGATAAGAAGGAGCAGAAAATGGCCGTAAATAACCCCGTTTGGGTCATGGCAATTTTATTTGGTTTGAGTGCAATTGGCTTTTTAAGCGAAAGGACTCGGCTGGGTCGAAGCCTAACCAGTACGGTGGTGGTTATTTTGTTGGCCATTGTTGCCGCCAACATCGGGCTTATTCCCCATAACTCTATCGCCTATGATTTTGTGTTCTCTTACGTCGTGCCAGTGATTATTCCGTTATTTTTATTCAAGGCGAATTTGCGTCAAATGGCGACCGAGGCTTCGCGTTTATCGGGCGCTTTTTTATTGGCGACTGTAGCAACGGTGATTGGTGTCTTGGTCGCCATTACTCTTGTGGATGTCTCGCAACTTGTGGTCGGAAACCGCAGTGCGCAAGAAACTGAAGCGGCTATCGCCGGTCTGTTCGCCTCTACGTATATTGGCGGTTCGGTAAATTATGCCGCTTTGGGCGAGGTCACGGGCCTAATTCGCGAGGCGTCATTTTTTAGTGCCGCGACCGCAGTCGACAATTTGTACAGCGCGTTGTACTTGTCGGTTCTGGCCATTTTGCCGGCTTGGCGTTGGTTAGCGCAGCGATTTTCGCCTGATAGCAGCGAAGTCATTGTCGATTCTGTACCCGATAGCAAATCCGCAGTGACAGCGCAGAGTCTGACGTATTCATTGGCTTTAGCCCTAGTTATCGTCGCGTGCTCGGATGCCGTGGTGGCGTGGCTCGATTGGTCAATGTACCGCTACGCGGTCATTACCATCGTCACGGTAACGATTGCCACGACTTTTCCGGCGCTTGCGGCCAAATTGGAAGGGAGTTTTGAACTCGGCGTCGCATTAAGTATGGTCTTTTTTGCGGCTATTGCCGCGGGTGCCAACGTGCAAGCTGTCATCACGTTAGCTCCCATCTTGATTGTGTTTACGGGGGTTTTGCTGCTGGTACACGGTGTGAGTCTATTACTGCTTGGGCGCTTGTTTAAGCTGAGTTTACCTGAGTTAATCGTCGCCTCTAATGCGGCCATTTTGGGTGCGACAACGGCGCCCGCTCTGGCGGCCGCCAAGGGTTGGCAGCATTTGATTACCCCTGGCGTTTTGGTGGGGGTGTTGGGTTACGCTTTAGGTACCTTGGTAGGCACCGCCTTGTATCAGTGGTTGTTATAAGCGCCGCTGCCTTGCTACTCTTCGCGTCTACTCAACAAAAAGGTATTAACAATGAGTTTGTCAAAAGTTTTAACACTTCGCAGCGGCCACACGCTTAAAAATCGGTTCATGTTGGCACCTTTGACCAACCTTCAGAGTCACACCGATGGCCGTTTAGGCGATGACGAGTTTACGTGGCTGAGTATGCGGGCACAGGGTGGTTTTGGCTTAACCATGACTTGCGCAGCATCGGTTCAGTACGCAGGTCTTGGGTTTCCCGGCCAACTTGGGGTTTACTCGGATGATCACATCGAGGGCCTTACTCGGCTCGCAGAAGCTTTAAATAAAGAGGGTAGTTTGTCTGTAGTGCAGCTGCATCATGCTGGAATGCGAACGATGGCCGATGTGGTTGGCCATGCGCCATTGTGCCCTTCTGACAACGAAGAAACGGGTGCTCGGGCAATGACTCACGAAGAAGTGAAAGCCACGATTCAAGATTTTATTGACGCTGCTGTTCGCAGCCAAAAAGCGGGCTTTAGCGGTGTTGAAGTCCACGGCGCCCACGGTTACTTGGTCGCGCAGTTCTTAAGTGGCGAGATTAATCAGCGCACCGACGAGTACGGTGGTTCGATTGAAAATCGCGAGCGTTTTTTGTTCGAGATCATAGACGGTATCGCTAAAGCTTGTGGGCCTGAGTTCAGTATCGGTGTGCGGCTGTCGCCGGAGCGTTTCGGTATTCAAATGGCCGAGGCTTTAGATTTGGCGGGTCGATTGTTAAAAGATGAGCGCTTGGACTACCTAGACATGTCGCTGTGGGATAGCTTCAAAGAGCCAGAAGAGGAGCCTTTTAAAGGCAAGTCTTTGCTTGAGCATTTTTGTGCCTTACCGCGTGACGGTGTTGCCTTGGGTGCAGCAGGCAAGATTTTCTCAGCCCAGGATTGTGCCAAAGCGATAGATGCGGGTTTGGACTTTGTCGTGCTGGGACGCACCGCGATTCTGCACCACGATGCGCCTGCTCGGATTCTGGCAGATGCGAGTTTCACGCCCACTAAGCCGCCCGTGTCACGCGAGTATTTAGCGTCCGAGGGTTTGGGTAAGCCCTTTATCGATTACATGAGCACCTGGAAGGGCTTTGTCGCTGCTGAGTGAAGCTGTACGCAGCGCCTCCCTGGGGTACAGTTGCGAGAGTAGTTTATCTTGCTCGCGCAACAATTCAGTCTCGGTGGCTGCCCACAAAGCAATGTGTCCGAGTTTGCGCTTTGGTCGGTTCTCTTTGCCGTACCAGACCGGCTCAAATTGATTGTTCGCCGGGATCTGATCTTTTTCAACAGGTCCCAGAATATTGACCAAGCCATAAACCTGCGGGAATGATTGGTGTACTAGCGACATGCCCGTTATCGCACGAATGTGCTGTTCAAACTGAGAACATAAGCCACTTTGTAGGGTCCAGTGTCCGCTGTTATGGACCCGAGGTGCAATCTCGTTAATCAAAATGCCGTTTTGCGTCACGAAACATTCGACGGTCAAAACGCCAACGTAATTCAACTCTTGCAATAAAGTGCTGGCGTAGCGTTCTAGAGTTTGTTGTTGCTCTGCGCTAATTAGGGGTGCCGGCGCGATTGAGGATAATAAAATGCTATTTTGGTGTTGGTTTTCCACAACGGGGTAGCAAACGATATCGCCAAACTGATCGCGCGCGGCGATGATCGACACTTCAAACTCGAAGTCAATTCGCTCCTCGATCAACACGGCGGTATCAGTCAGCTTGGATGTAATGTGGGTGACCTCATCGAGTGTCTTTGCATGCCATTGGCTCTTGCCGTCGTAGCCTTGGGTTGGGTGCTTGATCACCACCGGAAACTTCAGACTTTTTTCAATAACCGACCCATCCACACAGCTGCTCACCCAAGTTGAGGTGGGTAACTTTAAATCGTTCAATAGAGATTTTTCGCGCAGTCTATGCTGAGTCTTGGCCAGTGCCTCGACCGGTGGATAAATAGGCGCTTCTTCATTTAAAACTTGGAGGACAGCGAGATCGATTTGTTCTCGTTCCACCGTAATGACATCAATGTCTGGCACACTAAGAAGTGATGCTCTGGGATTGCTAGGGTCGATGCGGATTACCGTGCCCAGATGCTCCACGCATCGCGTATCCTCATTCGGCTCCGCCAAAAAGCATACGCTGACGCCCAGGGTGTGGGCGGCTTCAGCCATCATGCGGGCAAGTTGTCCGCAGCCATAAATGGCAACTTTCATGATTGTATCTCGACAGCAACTTCTGCGCTGCGGTTGAGGCGCCATTCTTTAAATCGGGCGCGAAGAGGATGATCGTAGATGGCCAACATTTGAACAGCCATTACGCCGGCGTTAAATGCGCCTGCTCCGCCCACTGCTTGCGTTGCCACGGCAACTCCGCGCGGCATTTGTACAATGGATAGGAGTGAGTCGAGTCCCTGGTTAAATTTACTTTCTACTGGGACGGCGATTACGGGTACAGATGTCATGGATGCAATCATGCCGGGCAAATGAGCCGACCCGCCCGCGCCAGCGATGATGATCTCGACCCCATTTTTTTCGGCGCCGCGTGCAAATTCGTATAAGCGATCTGGCGTGCGATGCGCCGAGACAATGCCGCAGGCATGATCTACGTTCAACTGTCCCAAGATGGTGGTAGCTTCCTGTAGGGTGGGCCAGTCGGATTGTGAACCCATAACGATGGTGACGCGAGCAGCGGGTAAAGTGTCCATATTAACTCCCCAATTGAGTTAGGCTTAAGTAAAGTGGTATTGCAACAAGCACGTTAAAGGGAAATGTGATTGCCAGCGACGCGGTAATTGCCAAGGCGTTATTGGCTTCGGGTAAGGCGCTGCGCATGGCTGCAGGTACAGCAATATAGGAGGCGCTGCTCGCCAGTACCATCAGCAGGAACACACCGCCTGCGCTCAAATTTAGAACATACACAGCGAGTAAGTATCCAAGGCTGGCCGCCAACAAGGGCATAGCGATTGAGAAGGAGGCCAAGAAGGGGCCTTGTCGTTTGATGTCATTGATTCGCGTTGCGGCCTGACGTCCGAGCTCCAGTAAGAACAGCGCGAGTACGCCGTGGAAAAGATCACCGAAGAAGGGCATCAGCCGCTCAGTCCTGTCTCCGCCCCAGGCGCCTATGATCAGTCCGCCAATTAATAGCAAAACGCCCTCATTAAAAAACATTTCGTGTAAGGCTCTGGGGAAGGCTTTTGACATGAAGATTTTTGGCTTGGCGATGAATAAACCGGCGAGAATTGCGGGAATTTCAAGCAGGGCAACAAACAGAGGGAAATACGCTTCGTAAGTTATGCCCTGAGCTTCGAGTACGGCCACAGAGACGGCATAGGTAGCGACAGAAACCGATCCATAATGTGCAGCAGTGCTGGCTGCATCTTCGCGAGTCCACCCACCAATCTTGTATAAGATGGGGAAAGCAATGAAAGGTAAGATCAACCCAAAGGCGATAATGATGAGTGCCTGAGGGATCAGAACACCGAGAGGGTAGGCGGTAAAAGCCATGCCACCTTTGATGCCGATGGCAAGCAGCAGAAATAAAGTACAGCCTCGGTAGATTGCCTTAGGTACCTCAAAGCTAGCGCGGCTGAGTGTTGCGACTGCGCCGAGCAGAAAAAATGCGACAACAATATCTAATTGCATGCTATTGCGGACCTAGTGGCGAGCTGCCGTTTTGATTTTCTGCAGTAATCGAATTTGAGGGTGGGCCAGGCTGTTCAGTACGACGAGGCTTAATCCCGTAATCATCAAATACGGCGCAATTAGCTGTGCGCTCCAGCCGATAAAACCAAGCGCAGCAATGAGCATGCCCACCAAGATTCCAAACCAATAGCTTCTGTTCATAGTGACCTCCCTAAACGACGGGGCGATTATGGGGGTGAACAGGAATAGATAAAACTAGATAATATTTATTATTAGTATAGAATTTTATCTATATATTTTGCCGGTTTCTGGATCAGTATGAAACACCGTACGCACGCACGAATTGGTACTGCAAGGCAGTTGGAAATACTGCTTGCGGTTTACGAGCACAAAAGTCTGTCCGAGGCAGCTAAGACCCTGTTCCTGACTCAGCCAACGGTATCCATGCAGTTAGCAAAGCTAACCGATAACATCGGTTTGCCCCTGTATTACGTGCACGCCAAACGGCTTGTTTTTACCGAAGTGGGTAAACGCGTTGTGACGCATGCACGCGCCATTTTGCGGGAATACGACTATCTTGCATTGACTCTAGAGCAACTAAAAGGCACCCAAACTGGGTCGGTGAGTTTGGGTCTGGTGACGACGGCTAAATACTTTATTCCACATTTGATCGGGCCGTTTGCCGAGGATCACCCAGGTGTGGAGCTGAGCTTAAAAATTGGTAACCGAGCGGAAATCATCGAACGTGTAATGAGTGACGAAGATGATTTTTATGTGTTCAGTCACCCGCCAAGTGATCAGGGTTTAGAGTTGACTCCGTTTTTATCGAATAAGCTTTGGCCTGTGGTTTGCCCCACGCACCCACTGGCTCAAACCGATAACGTCAGCCTGGCAAGATTTTTACAAGAGCCGTTTTTATCACGTGAATCGGGTAGTGGTACTCGGCATGCCATCGAGCAATTTCTGGCAAAGCGGGGCATGAGCTTTGTGCCCAGAATGATTATCGAGAGTAACGAAGCGATTCGCCATGCGGTAATGTCAAACCTGGGTGTCTCTGTTGTTAGTGAGCACACACTTAACTATGGTGGGAGAGAGGGTTTGGCAGTGCTTGATGTCGATGGGTTTCCGATCGAGTCCAAATGGTACCTGGTGCGCCGCACCGTGCGGCCACTGTCGCCTGCGGCACAAGCTCTAGCTGACTGTTTAACCCGGCGTCAGGATGGATTCGTTTGAGTCGGTTTAAACAGAGCTTCTACGGGTTCTTTAAATACCCCAGATAACTTGAAGGCGAGCGACAAACTCGGGTCGAACTTACCCGTTTCGATGGCATTGATCGTTTGTCGGGACACACCGACAAGGCGAGCAAGGTCTTGCTGCGTCAGTCCGAGCTCTTGTCGCTTCTCGCGGATATTATTGATCATAAATAACGCCAGTTGTTCACCATCACCGCTGCCAAGTAGGTTAAGCCCATGAAAATAACGACGACACTAATCTCGGCGTCAAAGGGGATTAGGTTGGTGGTATCTAACAGAGAATACGATAGACCAAAGACAAGAACCAAGCCTAACGTTAAGCCCATGGCTTCCAGGTGAATTTTCTGCTGTAGCTCGTCGAGCGAGCGCAGGTGTTTGATGTTAGCGCGGATCATACCCAGTCCAAAGAGCAAGGTTGCGATAATGGCGATTACGGTAAAAACCGACTGTTCGCCCCAGAGAAATAGGGGACCGAATGCGGCGACGGCCTGTGAGATGACCCATAGACCGGTCCAGGTTGCCAATTGAGCAATGCGATTGTTGGTTTGCATAGTAACTCCGTGTCAAGTTTTGTTTACATCTTGTCCGTCTTTGCTCGGCGTGTCAAGTTTTATTGACACGAAATACCGCTTTATGCCGATTCCGAACTTGCGTTATCCTTGTGATGAATGAATATAAATAACAAAGGATTCACTATGAACGCACCGACACGCGCCACGTTTAAACACATGAAGGACTCAACTTACGAAGATTGGCAGCTGATCATGGGCGAGATGCGACATTACTCGGCGGGTTTGGCTGATCGAATGTTAGATCAATTACGTGCTCTCGAGGGAGACTGCGGTGGTTTTATTGTTGACCGCTTAACCCACTGTTTGCAAACGGCGACCCTAGCCCACAAAGATGGCAAAGACGAAGAATACGTTGTGTGCGCTTTGCTGCATGATATAGGCGATATACTCGGGCCCTACAATCATGCAGATATCGCGGCGACTTACTTGCAGCCCTTTATCTCGGAAAAAAATCACTGGATGGTGAAGCACCACGCTATTTTCCAAGGCTACTACTTTTTTCATCACTTAGGTCTAGATCGTGAGCTCTACAAGCAGTACGAGGGGCACGAGTATTTTGACTATACCAAGGAGTTCATTGACAAGTACGATGCACCAGCTTTTGACCCAGACGGCGAAACGTACCCGTTGAGCTTTTTTGAGCCTATGGTGCGCAAAGTCTTTGCGGCACCCAAACAGTCCCTGTACAAAAAAGACTAAGGAGTAAAACCCCGATGCGTTCTTTCGGTCTGTTTTTGTTGGCGCTGGCACTACCACTAGCGCATGCTGATGAAGGTATGTGGCAACCGCATCAGCTGCCCAAAATTTCCAAGCAGTTGCAAGCGGCGGGCCTCAAGATTGACCCCGCGTCGATGCAGCGATTGGATCAGTTTCCAATGAATGCCATTATCAGTTTAGGTGGCTGTACGGCCTCTTTCGTCTCGCCAGAAGGCTTAATTGTGACCAATCATCACTGCATTTACGGTTCGATTGCTTACAACTCAACGCCCGAACAAAATTTGTTGCAAGATGGTTTTGTTGCCGCGGACAAATCCAAAGAGATTCCCGCCTCGCCGGGGACTCGCGTGTATGTTACTGAGGAGGTCACAGAGGTAACCGACACAGTACTGGACGTTGCAAACGACGCACAACAGGGTGACGCTTACTATCAAGCCATCGAGCAAAACAAAAAGCGTTTGGTCGCTGCCTGCGAGACCAGCCAAGATTATCGCTGCGAGGTTTATACTTTTCACGGTGGCGCGAGTTACTTCTTGATTCGCTATTTGGCGATAAGGGATGTGCGATTAGTTTATGCGCCTCCGTCCAGTATTGGTAAATTTGGTGGTGATACCGATAATTGGATGTGGCCCCGCCACACGGGAGATTGGGGTTTTTATCGAGCCTATGTGGGAGCAGACGGGCTGCCCGCTGATTACGACCAGGCCAATAAGCCCTACACACCCGCGGCGCATTTTTCGGTGAACAAGGACGGGTTGGCGGAAGATGATTTCGTGATGGTGCTTGGGTATCCAGGGCGCACCAATCGTTATCGAACCGCCCTAGAAGTGCAAAACCAATTTGATTGGACCTATCCCACGGCGAAACAGTACCGCGAGGACTATATCGAAGCCATCAAATCTGTGGCCACTCCGGGTAGCGAAGCTCGGTTAAAGTATGAAAATACAATTGCCGGTTTGGCCAACTACGCAAAAAACTATGGCTCGATGATCACCTCTTATCGGAAGGGGTCCTTGTTACAAGACAAACAAACTCTAGAACGCGATGTCCTAGCTTGGATTGATCGAGACGAGGCGCGCAAACAGCGTTTCGGAATGGCTTACGACAATTTGGAGCTTCTTCTCACCGAAGAGTTAAAGCACCAAGAGCGCGATTTGCTGTTGGCCTATATGGGAAGGACCAATATGTGGTCTGTGGCCGCGCGGTTACTGAAATTAGCTCATGAACGCCAAAAGCCTGATCTAGAGCGTGATTCGGGTTATCAAGAGCGCGACATGGCGCGATTTGCCCAAGGACTGCAGAGTGTTGACCGGCGCTACGACTCCGAAGTCGACATCGCAGTATTACTGCATTTTTTTAGTCTTTATGAGCGTTTGCCGGCTGCGGAGCGCGTTGTTGAGCTCGACGAGTTTTTTGGTTTGAATGGCCAGAAAGATCGCGAGGCTTTGCAAGAAAGGTTGCAGTCGATGCACGCCAGGACCCAACTGAATAAAGCGGATGTGCGCTTGCAATGGATGGAGGCCAGCCTTGCAGAGTTTGAGGCCTCGGATGATCCTTATATTGAATTTGCTCAAGCGCTATGGTCATACAGCGATCAAATTGAGCAAAAGAACAAAGCGCTCGCGGGTGAGTTATTAAAAGCACGCCCGCTGTGGATGCAGGCGATACTGGCGTATAAACAAAGTTTGGGCGAGCCTGTCTACGCCGATGCGAACAGTTCGCTTCGCATCACCTACGGCACGGTCACGGGTTATTCCCCTCAAGATGGGCTGGTTGCTGTACCCTTCACTACCGCCGAGGGCATGTTAGCCAAGTATATCCCTGGTGACGATGAATTCGATTTGCCTGAGTCTATGCGTCGCGCAATTGCAGCGCGCGATTATCATGAATATGCGGATCCAACACTCAACTCAATCGCTATTAATTATTTGACGACCGTGGACATTACCGGCGGTAATAGCGGTTCGCCAACCTTAAATTCGAGGGCCGAATTTGTGGGTCTGGCCTTTGATTCAGTATACGAATCGGTTATCGGAGACTGGAGCTATGACCCGAGCATGAATCGCACGATTCACGTATCGAGTCCCTATATGCTTTGGGCCATGAAGTATATTGATGGCGCCGAGCATCTGCTGGACGAAATGACCTTGGTGAATAATCCGGACTGATATTAACTGAGTTGGACTAAAGCCCTTCGGGGCTTTTTCTTGGGAAAACTACTAAGCATGCTTATAATATGCGTATGCCTAGATCTACAGTAAATTTTGTGCCGTCAAGCTTGGGCTTTTTGCTCAATGACATCTCGCGTACGTTTCGTCGCCATTTTGATATCAAGATGGCCGAGCATGGTTTGACGCAAGCGCAGTGGCGCGCGCTTCTAATTATGGCAACGCGCGAAGGTTGCACTCAGCGTGAGCTTTCTGATGCCTTAGACGTTCAGCCAATAAGTATCGCGCGCTTGCTCGATCGAATGGTTAAAGGGGGGTGGGTTAACCGTGCGCCCTGTCCGAATGACCGAAGGGCCCACCGTTTATATTTGACCTCTCGGTGCGATCCAATTTTAGAAGTCGCTAAGGCGGCGTCGCAGGAGGTCTTGAGCCGAGCGAATCAGGGCATATCTGAGGCAGAGTTAGCACAGTTATTGGGCACGCTTGAGCGCATCAAAAACAATTTAGACCAAACGAGTTAGGGGGTAGCGTGTCGAGAGGTAAAAAACAGGGGGCTATGGTGGGTGTGATTGCGATCGCTTTCGCAGTCATTGGCTTTTTGTATTACCAGCAAACCGACGTGTTGAGCACTGATAACGCGTACTTAAAGTCACAGCATGTGTACGTCAATGCTCAAGTAAGTGGGGCGATTATTGATGTTAAGGCTGAGCAGCATCAAATGCTTCAGGCCGGCGATATTATTTTCGTTGTTGATCCTGCACCTTATGAGTTAAGAGTGCAGCAAATTGAGGCCGAGCAGCATGCCTTTGCAATCGATATTACGCGCAAAAAAAGCGCTTTGAATGAGCTCGAGGCGCAAAAAGCGCTGCTGCTGGAGGACCTACGCTATGCCCGAGAGGAATGGCAGCGTGAGAAAGATCTGACGGCTAAAGGACTAAATGCCGAGCATGACTTGGCGGTCAAACAGCATGACCTGCAACGTGCCGAGCGATCCATTACCGTGATTGAAGCTGACATTACCACCGCCTTATCGGAGCTCTTAGGTCAGGCCGATTTGGCGGTCGAAGATCACCCGACGTACAAGGCGCTGCAAAGCCAGCTCGATCAGGCCAAGCGCGACGTTACAAATACCGTTGTGCGCTCACCTATTACTGGGATGTTAATTGAGAAGCCGGTATTGGGAACGCATGCCGAACGCGGTCGGCCCATTACGTCGGTGGTAGACGTGGATAATCTGTGGGTAGAGGCCAATTTTTTAGAGACGGATGTCGCTCGTTTAACACCTGGCTTACTCGCGCAAGTGCATATCGACACGTATCCTGACAAAGTTTGGAAGGGGCGGGTGGCAAGTCTCAGCCCAGCGACGGGTGCTGAGTTTGCAATTTTACCTCCGCAAAACGCTACCGGTAACTGGGTGAAAATTACGCAGCGAATTCCTGTGCGTGTAGAGTTGGACTCGTCAAATGCTGACACCGTGTTAAGGAAGGGAATGACGGCTGAGGTTGTTGTGTTTCCCTCTCAACAAAAATAGCTAACAGAATGATCGACAAGCCGCTGGTCGAAGTCTCTCCCGTCATTCGAACCTGGAATGTGGTTCTGTCGTCGATGGCAGTGTTGTTGATTACACTGGACACAACAATCGCAAATATCGCACTGCCGCGCATCCAAAATGACCTTAACCTGACCAATAGTCAGCTGGGTTGGATCCTTACCTCTTATATCCTGTTTAACGCCATTTTTATGCCGCTTACCGGCTTTTTGGCCGATCGTTTTGGTAAGAGAGAAGTCCTGATCGCGTCGGTCATAGGATTTGTCTTTACCAGCTTCTTGTGCGGAATCTCTCAGAATCTGGAGCAGTTAGTTATCGCTAGGGCCTTGCAAGGGGCGAGTGGCGCATTTTTGATGCCGGTGACGCAATCGATACTGCTCGATATCCATACTAAGGCAAACTACGCAAAGGCGATTGGTATCTGGAGCATGGGCATCATTATCGGGCCAATTTTGGGTCCAACAATAGGCGGCTATTTGACCGAGATGCTGTCTTGGCACTGGGTGTTTTTGATTAACTTCCCTATTGGTGTCGTTCTAGTGATTGGCCTGTTAATTGTGTCACCGCACTGCCCTAAGAATCCTGACCGTCGTATTGATTTGAAGGGCTTTCTGTATCTGGGGCTCGCGATTGGATTATTGCAGTTGATGATTGACCGCGGCGAGGGCGAAGACTGGTTCGATTCATGGGAAATTCGACTAGAAGCGATATTCTCGGTTATGTTCTTCTGTATCTTTTTGATACACACGGTGGGGCGCAAGCATCCGTTTATTCAGCTTGAATGCTTCAAAGATGCTAACTTTTTAGCGGGCCTAGTTTTCGCGTCGGTCACCAGTATCGTGATTTATGGGACCTCGGCCATTCTTCCGGGTTATTTGCAGGGGGTGATGCGCTACCCCGTTATTGATGCAGGTTTGCTGATGATGCCCCGGGGGTTAGGTATGTTCTTTGCTCTGATGATACTGAGTCGCCTGCCCGTTGCTCAAAACCCGCGCCCCTACATTGCCTTTGGCTTTATGCTTCAAGCACTGTCGCTCTGGTTAATGACCAACTTCAACGTACACATAGATTCGACGTATATCGCCTGGAGCACGGTATTGCAGGGTATTGGTACCTCATTCGTGTTTATGCCCACCAACGTGCTGATGTATCTGACTTTGGAGTCAAAATATCAAACTGACGCCGCGAGCTCTGGTGGTTTGATCAGAAACTTGGTCGGAGGCTTTGCTATTTCGGGTGTTTTTGCTGTCTTCACACGCGACAACCAATTTTTTCATGCACATTTGGTTGAGGCGATTACGCCCACGACATTTGTGGCGGGCTGGCCCGCCTTGCTGCCGCTTGATTCCGTGCAGGGCGCTTGGGTTTTAAATATGGAAATTACGCGCCAGGCTGCGATGCAATCTTATTTGAACATCTTCACGGCAATGCAATGGATGTCGATCGTCATTGCCGCACTGTTAATTGTGACTCGTTCCAAGCGGTCAAAGGTACAAGGGCTTGCCGCCTAATTACCAGCGCCGCTTTTCGAACTTCTCCTCGCGCTTTTCTTTTTGGCGAACCACAATGAAGTAGATGATGCCGGCAGCCAGCCCACCCCAAATCAGCCATTCAATCATGCGTCATTCGCCTTAATTGTCACAGCGGTGCCATAGGCCATAATTTCTACCGCCGCCTGCGACACCATAGACGTGGTAAAACGGAAACCAATAACGGCGTC
This sequence comes from Aequoribacter sp., assembly GCF_965659035.1. Taxonomy (NCBI): domain Bacteria; kingdom Pseudomonadati; phylum Pseudomonadota; class Gammaproteobacteria; order Cellvibrionales; family Halieaceae; genus Aequoribacter; species Aequoribacter sp. Next base: position 36,583 of record NZ_CBFHWH010000005.1, read on the forward strand.
TGCTTGAAGTGACTTGGCATCTTCTAACATTCGATAAATAGCTTCTTCGCGCCCCTCAGCTAAGAGTTCCGTGTAGCCTTTGATTTCGCCGCCTACGATATTCTTCAAGGCCGCTGTAATATCGCGGCCTATGTGTTTCGCTCTAACGGTCGAGCCCCTGGCCAAGCCGAGTACCGAGTCGACTTGATAACCGGGCAGGTGGTCTATCGTGGTAACGATTGGGTCAGACATGGGGGCTCCTATATTAAGCGATACGCCATGCAAATAAGCGCGCCAAGCGACACGGTCCAAATGATAGAGCGGACGTATTTGATATTGAATACGTAGCAGGGGACATAGGCAACGCGTGCGACGAGCCACATCCACGCGACGGTCTCTAGTTGCGCGTTCTGCACGTGCGCAATAATTGCTAAGGCCAGGAAGGGCGCAAGGCTCTCTTGCAGGTTGTTGCCCGCTCGTTGAATGCGACCTTGAATGATCGATACGTCAAGAGGTTCGTCGCGACTCGACAGCAGCCAGTCGAGTTTGTCCAGACGGGTGCTTGCGGGTAAAAGCCAAAGCTGAAACAAAGCTAGTGCTAGGGCGTAGATAATAATTTCGATCATGTTATGTCCTTATTATTGTGATGTCGCAATTGACAGTAGTAACAATCTAACCTGTAAAGAACCGCCACACAATGGGTGACCAAATGACCAGCCATATAATCAACGAAAAGGTTACGGCAAGAGACCCGAGGTCTTTTGCTAAGCCGGAGAGTTGGTGGTAGTCGCTGCTGATGCGATCGATGGTCGCCTCGACTGCGGTGTTTAAAGTCTCAACCACCAGCACGAATAACGTGGCGACGATCATCAGGCTAACTTCGCCGGTCGTTGTGCCAATAAAGAATGACGCTGGAATTAAGATAAGTGCTAAAACGAATTCAAGCTGGAAGGCTTCTTCGTGCTTTAACAGCCATAATAGGCCTTTGCCAGAATTCACTATCGTAAATATCAGGCGAGCGATACCGGTACGCTTAATGACTTGAGGTTCGTTCATTGCTGTTTCCATTGACCTTAATACGCGGCGAAGACGATACAGAACCTTCGTTACGCCTATCTTAAACCAAGGCTTAATCGTTAAGAATCGCCACCGCTCGAGTCCAGCCGGCCGAGGCCGCACGAATTTTGAAGGGGAAGCACGACACCGTAAACCCGGTGCTCGGTAGCGCTTCGAGATTGTGCAGTTTCTCGAGATGGCAGTAGCCGGTGTGGCGCCCCGCCTTGTGGCCCTCCCAGATAATGCTGGGATCTTGAGTTTCGTTAAACCGTTGCGCGGTGTGCACAAAGGGTGCGTCCCAGCTCCAGCCATCGGTTCCGGTCACACGAATGCCTCTATCTAGCAGATAGCGGGTTGCTTCGTAACCCATGCCGCAGCCACTCGAGACATAGTCATCATGCCCGTAACGAGAGCCCGCGCGGGTATTTACTAGTACAATTTCAAGGGGCGACAGCCTATGGTTTATCCGTGCAAGTTCTGCTTCGACCTCATCGGCACTCACAACATGACCATCGGGAAGATGGCGAAAATCAAGCTTTACCCCCGGTTGAAAGCACCATTCTAGCGGGACCTCGTCGATGGTCCAAGCGCGTTCCCCTTGGTTCATAGTGCTTGCAAAGTGGTAGGGGGCGTCAAGGTGTGTGCCGTTGTGGGTATTTAGGTTAATTTGCTCGATTGCCCAGCCCTCGGCATCGGGCAGATCCTCTGGGGCAAGGCCGGGGAAAATATTGGCGATATCCTGAGCTGAATCGGAGTGCTTAATGTACTGGATTTGCGGTTGATGTCCCGGGGGGTCAGAGATGACGTCGTTCTCTAGATAGATGGATAAGTCGACGATTTTCTGGCCCATAGTCTGCTCCTAGTTATTCTATTTCAGGATTTTTGCACAGCGCATGCAGAATACCACCACAGCCATCCTCGAGCATAGTAATCACCGTGTCAAAGCCCTTGGTGCCCCCGTAGTAAGGATCGGGCACGTCTTTGGGTGCTCTGTTGGGTAAAAAGTCCGAGAACAAGCGTAGCTTAGCCGAGTCCGCGGGTTGACGGATAAGCGCTTGCAGGTCGGTAAGGTTGTTGCGATCCATCGCGACGATGAGATCGAACCGATCGAAGTCCCCCCGTTCGAATTGGCGCGCACACCCCTGATAGCTGTGGTTGTATGCTCTGAGTCGATCTTGCATGCGTTGGTCGGGCGGCTCGCCAACATGATAAGAGGCGGTGCCACACGAGTCGATGTGCACGGTAAAAGGCCGTTTTTCGCTGTCGATAAAGTCCCGGAATATGTTTTCTGCCGCGGGTGAGCGGCAGATGTTGCCTAGGCACACGAATAAGATCTTGAACTCGGCCATGGTTACACTCGCTTTTGAATAACGGCCAGTCTAGCGTCTTCGATTTGTGCTGCCTAGGCTGCGGTGCGCCCGGCTGTGATACTAGGCAATCAGGCTTCTCAACATCCAGGCGGTTTTTTCGTGTACTTGCATGCGTTGCGTCAGCAAATCGGCACTGGGTTCATCGCTGACCTCGCTGGCAATAGCAATCACTTCGCGCGCTTGGCGAGCAATGGTTTCTTGAGCCTCAACCAGATTTTTAATCATATCTTCCGCGCATGGGATATAGCTATCTTCCGGAATTGAGGTGAGCGCCGCATAAGCGCTGTATGACCCGGGAGCGAACTCGCCCAAAGCACGAATCCGTTCGGCAATTTCATCGACCGCAGTGGCCAGCTCGGTATACTGTTGCTCGAACATCAAATGCAGGGTGTTGAACATGGGGCCTGTGACATTCCAGTGGTAGTTGTGGGTTTTGAGGTACAGCGTGTAGGTGTTAGCAAGTAACACGCTTAAACCTTGTACGATTGCCTGACGGTCAGTCTCTTTAATTCCAATATTAATGTTCATTTTGCTCTCCTAGTCGTCCTGGTTCGTTAGCGTAAAGGGCCGTTTTTCCTATTGGCTGCCGTACCGCTTTGGTCCTTTGATACTACGTAATAATCTACTTTGGGCACGCCTATTTATCGGTCGGAGCGCCTGTCTTTGATCTGCCTCATCTTATGAGGTCACAGATCTTTTATAAATTGAATTATTTAAATCAAAACGATTCATTTTATTGGATGTTCGGCCGTTCACGAGAATAAGAGAAAACTCAGATATTGCGATGGCTCGCATCAATTTTTCGGTAGAAAATTTTGTAAATAAAGTCGTTTTCCGTTTGTGTGGGGTATACTATGCATTGTGTTTTTATAGTTGTGCCTAGTCGCTAATGATTCAAATCCGCAAAGTTACCGTCGACAATTTAAAGATTGGGATGTACGTCTCCAGTCTGGACAGACCGTGGCTGGAGACTCCCTTCGCTCTGCAAGGTTTTTTGCTGAAGTCGCAGCGCGATATCGACAAAATCAGCAAGTTCTGCGAGTTCGTCTACGTCGATTTTGAAAAAAGCGAAGTGGCCGAGCAAACAACAAAAAAGCGTTCAGCACCGGTCTCACGCCCTCGCAAAACCAGACAAGAGCTATTTCCTAACCGCAGTCTTAGCGATTACCGCGATGCCGGCCAATTTGGCGATGAGTACCCCAAGGCGCGTCAGGCAATAACTACCCTAACGACTGGGGTGACGAATATTTTTGACAGCGTCAGTAAAGGCAGTGGCCTGGACGTTGTCAAAGTGAAGCGTTCAGTTGAACCTATGGTTGAGAGTATCACCCGTAACCCCGATGCGTGTATTTGGCTGGCGCGCATGAAACAAGCTGATACCTATACCTATCAGCACTCCATTGGCTGCTCTATTTGGGCGGTGGCGCTTGGTCGTCAGCTGGGTCTTCCCAAACCTGATTTGCGGTCTTTGGCGATTGGCGGGCTGCTATTTGATGTGGGTAAGTTACAGGTCGATAAAGAGCTGATCGACGCTAAGCGTAAGCTAACCGACCACGAATTTCAGACGGTGCAAAGTCACGTCAACCTTGGTTTAGAGGCTGTTAAAAAAAGCGGACTGATGAACAAAGATGTGCTTGAGATGATCGAGTACCACCACGAGCGCCACGATGGTTCGGGTTACCCCAAAGGCCTGAAAGGCGATCAGATCCCCATTTTCGCTCGAATAGCAGCCATTGTAGATTGTTATGACGCTATTACCAGTCACCGCAGTTACGCCAAAGCCTTACCTCCCTCGATGGCTATTAAAATGTTATACGAGTGGCGAGACATCGATTTCCAGGCAGAGTTGGTGGAAGAATTTATTCAGGCGGTTGGCATTTATCCGGCTGGGACCTTGGTTGAGTTGTCATCGGGTCAAGTGGGTGTTGTGTTGTCGGAGTATCGAACTCGACGCTTACGGCCCAAAGTGATGATTTTGTTAGACGCCAATAAAAATCCGGTTATGGACGTGCAGACCATCAACTTGTTGGAGATGACTCATACCGAGGACGGTCAGCCTTTGGATATTGTCAATTCCCTCGAGCCTGATGCTTACGGCATCGACATGGCGGGAATTCAACTGTAGTTATGTCTGCTTCCGTTGCCCCGATCGAGCGAGAGCGATTTGTCGCTGCACTGGACCTCGCGGTAAAAGAGGGGTATCGCAACAAAGATAATGTGGGTCTTTTGCTGATTGATTTGAGCAATCTAGCTCGTATTAACCACTCTTACGGGTTTGACCGTGGCGATGCGGTGTTAAGAGAAGCCAAGCAGGCTCTGCTGGGGGTGACAAAGCTGCCCGATACGGTCTTTCGGATAGGTGGTCGTCAATTCGCCTATATTCTACCGGGTTTAAATAACCCTGCGTTTATTGCGCTGGCGATGAACCGAGTGCAGACGATTCTCGAAGAGGCACTCATGCTAGGTGACGGCATCATGCCGATCATTATTAAGCAGGGCGTGGTTGTCAACAAAGGTTGTGTCTTGCCGGTGATGGACATGCTGGCTGCGGCCGAGGTTTCGCTGTCGGCGGCGAAACAGGGTAAAGAGCGTAATCTTGAGGATTTGCTTGGCACCGAGTTGCCTTCTGAGCAAGACGTGGAGTTAGAGCGTTTATTTTACGAAAGTCTGCATAACAACGCTTTCCAGTTGTATTACCAGCCCAAGATTAATCTGCATACCGGTCGTCCCGATGCGGCCGAGGCGTTACTGCGTTGGCAGTTAGACGATGGTACCTTTATTTCACCAGAGTATGCGGTCAACCTCGCGGAATCCTCGGGGCGCGGTTACGCCTTAGCAAAGTGGGTTATTCATCGCGCGATGCGCCAGGCAAAAGAGTGGCAGTCCAGCATGGATGTTCAACTCGCCGTGAATGTTCAAGCAAGTTTGGTCGCGAACCCCGATTTGCATGGCTTAGTTAAAGACTCCCTAGCCATATGGGGCGTTAGCTCAGATCGTTTTGCACTTGAGATTACCGAAGGCGGCTTCATCGAGGACAAAGAGTCTGGTTTTGATAATTTGCTAAAGTTGCGTGAACTGGGTACGACGTTATCCATTGATGACTTTGGTACAGGCTACTCCTCGCTGTCCTACTTTAAGCACATTCCCGCTGATGAGCTTAAAATTGACAAGTCATTTATCGATCATTTGATCGATGGTGGTCATGACCTCGAGCTGGTGAAGATCATGATTTACATTGCTCATCAGTTCGGTCTTACAGTGGTGGCCGAGGGCGTTGAAGATCGTGCCACCTGCGATCTTCTGAAAGCGCTCGGTTGCGATTACATTCAGGGGTATTATTTTTCTCGACCTTTGCCGGTCGATGCATTCGAAGCGTGGATGCGCGATAATGGCAAAAAATCCCTGATATAGAAGGCCGCAAACGGGCCTTTGGACGCAATACACCATGAGCCCGATCGATTTTGTCGACCCCCAACATCATTTCAGTGACGACGAGCGTCAGCGACTCGATCGCATTGAGGCAGAATTAGAGCACGGTATCCGCGAACTGCAGTCAATTGGCCCTGCTGTTACGGTATTTGGCTCGGCGCGCTCATCGGTGCAGTCATGGGAGTATGTTAGCGCTTACGCACTTGGCAAAACTTTGGCAGAGCGGGGTGTTGGCGTGATTACCGGAGGTGGTCCCGGTGTGATGGAGGCCGCTAATCGCGGTGCGCTTGAGGCGGGTGGCTTGAGTGTGGGTTTAAATATTACGCTGCCCAAAGAGCAGCACCCCAAACCTTACTTGAGTATGGGTTTGGAGTTTCGCTATTTTTTTACCCGAAAATTTCTACTGATTCGCTATGCGTTGGGCTTTGTGGCTTTTCCGGGCGGGTTTGGTACAACCGATGAGTTATTCGAGTTATTAACTCTGATGCAGACGGGTAAGCTGGATAAGCGTCCGATTATCCTCGTGGGCACTGAATTCTTTGACCCCCTATTACAGTTCGTCCGTGATCAGATGGTACGTCAGCACTATATCGGTCCCTTGGATCTCGATTTGATTACGCTGACGGATGACCTTGACGATGTCATTACGCGGCTGTTTTGTTGTCCTCGCTTATCCAAAGCAGTAGGCGACAACAGCTAAAGCCGATCCAGGGCTTGCAATCTGGCGATGCAAGGGTTGCAATGGGGCACAAAAAAAGGATGGACTATGAGTTTAACCAATAGAATTTTACTGGCGATGGTTTTGGGCATCGCCATGGGATCACTGCTGAATTTACTGTTGAGTACCAATGCGTTGGGGACAAGTTTTGGTGCGGCAATACAAACCTATTTAGTAGATGGCGTATTTGATGTTCTGGGACGAATTTTTGTCGCCTCTCTAAAGCTTTTGGTTGTCCCTTTAGTCCTTGTCTCCCTGATCTGTGGTGCTAGTGCCTTAGGCGACAGCGCGCGCATGGGGCCTATTGCCGGTAAAACCATCGCGTTTTACTTATTTACCACCGGCTTGGCGGTGACCATTGCTTTGCTGGTCGCATCGATCGTAGCGCCGGGCGAGGGTATGAATTTGCAAACGAGTGCGGAGTTTGTGCCTAAACCTGCGCCGCCACTGACCGATGTGATTGTGAATATTTTTCCAACCAACCCGGTCAAAGCCATGGCCGAAGCGAACATGTTGCAGATTATCGTATTTGCTCTGTTATTCGGTTACGCCATGTCACACGCCGGTGAGCCAGGTCGGCGGTTAACAGGTTTTTTCCGCGATGCCGAAGCCGTAGTGATGCGCATGGTGTCGATCTTGATGGAAGTGGCGCCCTACGGTGTCTTTGCTCTCTTGAGTAAGCTGTTTGCCGGCATGGGGGCTTCCGCGATTCTGGATTTAGCGGGTTACTTCTTTACTCTAGCCGCCATACTTGTATTTCATGGTCTGGTGGTTTACCCAACGCTTCTGCGTGTACTTGCGGGGCTTTCTCCCGTTGTGTTGCTGCAGAAAATGCGCCCAGTATGGGCTTTTGCGTTCAGTACTTCATCGTCGGGTGCGACCATCCCCGTGACACTGCGCACAGTCGAGCACCGTTTGGGTGTGCATAACTCGGTTGCAGGTTTTACGGTCCCGCTGGGAGCCACGATAAACATGGATGGCACAGCCATCATGCAAGGCGTGGCCACTATATTCATTGCTCAAGTGTATGGTATCGATTTGTCGATGGCGGCCCTTTTTGGCGTTGTGGTCACTGCTATCTTGGCCTCGATTGGCACAGCAGGCGTACCCGGCGTGGGTTTGATCACTCTTGCACTCGTGCTTGAGCAGGCCGGTTTGCCGGTAGAGGGTATTGCCCTAATTATTGGGGTAGATCGTTTGTTGGACATGATTCGAACCGTAATTAATGTCACGGGTGATGCGGTGGCGAGTGTGGTTGTGGCAAAATCTGAGGGTCAGCTCGATCAGGAAATTTACCACGCATCTGCAGACACGCTAGACGCTCGTGAAGCTTAGTATGAACAACAAGGTTAGTAACTATGTCGATTAAAGTCTCGGTGGTGCCGGTAACCCCTTACCAACAAAACTGCTCGATTATTCAGTGTCAAGCGACCGGTAAAGCCGCAGTTGTTGACCCAGGTGGTGATATCGATCGTATTTTGTCAGCGGCCGAGCAAATGGGTGCCACGATCGAAAAAATTATCTTAACCCATGGGCATTTGGATCATTGCGGTGTATCCGCTGAGCTGCGCGATAAACTCGAAGTACCTATCGAGGGGCCAGAAGCCGCCGACAAGTTCTGGATTGATCAACTGCCCGAATATTGCAAAATGGCGGGCTTTCCTCATGCCGATGCATTTACGCCTGATCGCTGGCTACACGACGGTGACACGGTAAAAGTGGGTGAGGTCGAACTGCAGGTTATCCACTGTCCGGGGCATACACCAGGACATGTGGTTTTTGTGAGTGACGAAAACCGTATTGCTTGGGTGGGCGACGTGATTTTTCAGGGCTCAATCGGTCGCACTGATTTCCCAATGAGCAAGCACGATGATCTTATCCACTCTATCCGAGACAAGTTATTTCCGCTGGGCGATGACATTACCTTTGTACCGGGTCACGGGCCAACGTCCACGTTTGGGCAAGAGCGTCAGACGAACCCTTTCGTTGCTGATTCGCGCTACGGGTAAGTTCGGTGTCTGATAAGCCCTCTTTTGATGTGCCGGATGTCGATCTGGCGAGCCTGACTACCTCCGAGCGCGAGCAACTGCTGCAAACCGAGTTTTTAAAGCAAACGGCAAAAATGCCTTGGCGCGAGATGCAAACCTATTACGCTCGCGGCAGTGTGATTGTTGTGTCCGCAGAGCTCGATTTGATTGCAGTGGCGGTGCAGTTAGGTTTGGATAACTCCGCTCAGTTTGCCGCTTGGATAGAGCAAGGTTTCATCGCACCCGCGACCGACGAGCAGGCGCTTGTGTGGTACGAAAACGATCAAACGCTTTGGGTGACGGTCGCAGCACCGTGGATCTTGGTGCAGCACAAAAACTTGGCTTAGTGGACGGGGGCGAAGCGACCCTCGAATATAGTGCCTCGTATCTCAATATCTTTTAGGCCAGATGCACCGACTTCATAGGGATCTTGCGCCAAAACCGTGAAGTCCGCTTTTTTGCCGACCGCTATACTGCCGATCTCTGTCTCCATGCCCACAGCCCAAGCGGCATCTATGGTAATTGCCCGCAGTGCGGCGTCCAGTGATACGCGTTCATTTTGCCCAGTCAGATGGCCATTAATGGTTTGTCTATTGCTCGCATTCCAAGCGAGCGTTAGCGGTTTGAGTGGTGCCATGGGTGTATCCGAATGCAGGGTAAAGGGCACGCCCAAACGTTCTAAGGTACCCAAGCGCACCATTTGCTCGGCGCGTGATGGCCCGATTTCATGCTCGCCGTAACTGTCAGACAGAATGTAATGGTAGTAGGGGTTGGCTGATACGATCACGCCTAGGGCTTTTATTCGCTTAGCTTGGTCCGAGGTCGCATACGCGAAATGCTCGATGGCAAAGCGGTGATCTCGGCGCGGGAAGTGTGTTAGCAGTGACTCTACCAGATCCAAAGTGCGTTCGGTCGCGGCGTCGCCATTGGAATGGGCGTGAAGCTGAAAGCCTGCGCGCCAAAATACCTCGGCATATTCCTTAAGTGCGGCTTCGGGCACGAGCCAGACGCCTTCGTGTCCGTCTAAATAGCCCGGCGCTTTAAATTGCGCCAGTGCCGAGAAAATGGCGCCATCCACCATAAGCTTGAAATGATCTCGCACCGACACTTGACCGGTGTAAGTTTGCTGCCATTGTTTGACCTGCTCTAGGGCTTGTTCGGGTGTTTTTCCTGACTGCATAAACTTCGAAATTATGGGAGTCATCACTAACCGCAGAGGCGCTTTGGCCTGCTGCACCATGCCACTCAGCAATTGCAGTTCGATGTCGGGGTCGCTGGAAATTCCCAGACCCATATCAACCGCGGTCGTCACACCACCTTGATGCGCCATGTCCAGAAAGTTTTGGGTGCCGCGCATGTAGTTGTGCGGCTCGATTAAATAGCCCAAGTTGCGAAATACTGCGAACAGGCCGTTTTCCCAAAAATGCCCCTCGTCCCAATTGGCTTCGCCGTGTGCCGCTTCTGCATCGGCTTGGGTAATACCAAAGTGGTCAAGTGCTGCGGTATTAAAGATGACTTCATGAAAAGATCGTTGCCAGATAAACACGGGGCGGTCTCCAAACCAAGCATCGAGTTCCGCGCGGCGGACATGACCGTGCCAAAGCTCGTGGTAGCCCCAGGAGCCAAAGGGTTTGGATCTGTCAGCGTGGTTGGCTTCTAGCGCGATCAGTTTGCTTTTGTAATCCTCGGGTGTCAGGGCGCCGGGGAATTCGCCAGTGGGCAAGCTCCAGTCATCAGGAGCCAAGAAGGGGAGTTGTGTTAAAATCGCGGGCAGACTGGGGTGAACGTGAGGGTCGATGAAGCCCGGCATCACGGTCATGTCTTCTAATTGTCGGTCAATCTTACCCCCAAAGCGGTCGACCCATGGCATTAGGCTGGCTTCGGTGCCAACTCCAACAATCAGACCGTTCTGGACCGCCACAGCCGTGGCGCGCGGCTGCGATGGCTCCATGGTTATGATGGATTGGGCGGTATAAATTGTGATCTCAGAGGCGTAGCTCGCCAAAGAAAAAAGTAGAGCAAAGGTCGCGGTCAATAAGGTTTTCATGCGATGGCGTCTCTTAATCTGCGAGAGTCGTCAGCCGCTTACCGGCCGCTATAGACGTTTGGATGGTTCCATCAACGACCGCCACTTGGCCGTTCACAATGACCCAGTGAATGCCAGTGGGTGCGTCATAGGGTTTGCCGTAATCCGCTGTGGCCGCTACGGTATCTGCATCGAATATTACGATGTCGGCATCCATCCCTAGCTGGATGCGACCTTTGCGTTTGAAGGCCGGCGCAAATGGCTCGAGCCATTGCGCTTGCTTCAGACTCATACGCGAGAGCGCATCTGACAAGGTAAGAATACCTTGCTCACGTACGTAGCGACCCAAAACCAGCGAGAAAGTGCCCGCAATATTAGGGTTGCTGAATTGCTCATGCGTGAAAGCGGGTAAGGCATCGGTTGAAATCATCATATCGGGCCAGCGAAGCGCCGTGTGCAGCCAAGGTTCTTTTACGTAATGATGATTCACGGCGCCCGAGCCCTCATGCTTGGCATAGTAATTCCAGGTTTCTTCGGTCAGCCATTCACCGGTTGCGACCCACTGGACGTCTTCGTAGGTGATATCAAAGATGGCTTGCCAGTCGCGTTTACGAAAGACGTCGGCAGAAATCGAAGTGCCGCCGGCTAGATAACTTAATGTCTCGGTGGTCACGCGAACGCCATCTGCGCGGGCTTGGTCAATGGTGTCGAGCCAGTCGCCTACCGAACCCATGGCATTGTGCGTAATGTGGCAAATAAATACCGCAGCGCCAGTCGACTTGGCTAGCCCTAAAATCTCGATTAAACCGCTGGGATCACCCGGGAGGTTGCGCCGCACATGCGTGAATACCGGTACGTCGTGATCGGCCGCGACTTCAAAAATCATGCGCAGCTCTTTATCGGTAACGGCATCGCGCATGTAGTCGAGTAGCAGGCCAATCCCCAAACCCCCTTGCGCAATCCCTTGGTTTAAATGCTGGCGGATTTCCTCGATTTCTTCGTCCGTAGCGGGTTGCTCAAAAGCTGCAGAGCTCATGCCGGCGAAGGTGTCTTTGTGAAAGAAATAAGGTTGATATTTTCCTTCGATGACTTGAATTCTTGCTGCGAAATGCCCAACTGAGGCACCAAAATTCACAAGCGCATTATCTTTAATTGCGTCGCCGTATTCGTAGACGGGGTAGGCGCCTGCTTCGGTGTCAAGCGCAGTGGTAATGCCATCCAAAATGTTCAATCGAATACCAAAAGGGGTCGGTGTGTGGGAGTGGATATCGATAAACCCGGGGGCTACAACGCGACCTTGTGCATTGATCACTCGGTCAGCCTCAAGCGAATCAGTTGTCAGAGCGACAATGCGGCCATCTTGAACACCCACATTCAGCACCTTATCGGTGTGTGTTTCGGGGTCGATCACGCGGCCGCCAATAATGGCGAGGTCTAAGGCTTGTGCTGGAAGTGTCGCCAACAGCAAGGGTAATAGTAAATGGGTACGAATACGGTGCATTGTAATCTCGTTATTTTAGTTATTAACGTGCGAGGCTTAACGAATAATTTTAATCCAATCACCCACTCGAGGTTCACCACTGGGGTAAAGTCCATTGATTAGACGCAACTGATTTTCCGCATCAGGAATATCTATTTGCTCGGCAAGAGATGCCAACGTAGCTCCGCGGGGGAACTGGGTAAACTCGATGAATTGACCATCTCCCACTGCTTTCTCGGTGGGATGGATCGGTCGAAAGCTCTCGATCATCGGCAAAATCAAGGCGTCACCACTATTAAAATCTTCGGCCTCACCCTCGAAGCGATACGCCAGGCCGTTATAATAAATGACCGCGACGCGTTTGCTGATGCCTTGGGCGCTCACGATACTGGTGTAGCCCTGTAAGCCAGCCTGTTCCAAGGCTTTGCTGGCAGACAGCGCGCCGCTAACCTGCGATTCTAAAAATGCCTGCGGCGCCTGATCTTTAGGTTCGCGCGAAAGCGTGAGCGTCAAGGTCATGGATTTAGAGGCGTCGCTGGCGATAATCTTATCGGCATTGGTGCTTACGTTCCAGCCTTCTGGGTGTGCGAAGGTAAAGCCCAGTTTGTTGTGGTAAAAACGGTTGTCCTCGCGCTTACTCTGAATGCTCTCGCCCCACACAAGGCCCTGCAAATGTTTGCGCAAAGGTTCTGGTGGTTCGAGCGAGCGGTTTTGGACATCATCGAGCTGGCTCGCGGTGCGGATGACCTGCTGCAAGCGTTTATCGTTGCGTGGATGGGTGGAATAAAGTCCATGGTAAGACCCTGTTGCCTTGCCAGCGGCTTTGGCTCTCTGGTAGCGCTCTTGGTCTTTGAGGACGCCAATAACAGCGAGCAGGGCATCGGTATCGTAGCCCGCTTTGTGCATATATCTTGCCCCTAAACTGTCGGCTTCAAGTTCCATTTCACGGCCGTAGCCCGAGATAAGTTGAGCGCCATAGGTATCAGCAGCGCCAGCGAGGTCGCCGCTCCCGGTCAAGATGTAGGTCGTGACGGCCAGAACTTTACTGGTGGTTTGTGCGGTTTTTTGGCGGGCTGAATGGCGAGCGGTAACGTGACCAATCTCGTGCGCCATAACGCCTGCTAGTTCGTCTTCGGTGTCGAGATAGGCGAGCAATCCGCGGTTGACGTATACATAGCCTCCTGGCGTGGCATACGCGTTGATTGCTGGGTTGTCGATGACCGTAAAGGTAAAATCTAGGTCTGGCATGTCACTCACAGCGACCAGTTTTTGCCCAACTCGATTGATATACGCCTGAAGTTCGGGATCCTCGTAAAATCCGCCTTGCTCTTTTAACTGCTCGTACATTGTTTGGCCAATTTCTTTTTCTTTGCTGGCGCTGGTAAATACGACGCTACTGCCACCTGTGGCTGGGTTGCTTGAACAGCCCGTTATGATCAGTGCCGCAGTTAACGTCAGTAAAGCAACAAAATAAGGCATGGTTTTAGTACTTAGCCGATAAAAATTGCAGTAATTGTTCGCCAATGCCGTCGCAGGCTGTGCCTTGCACTGGGGCGATGATAGGGATGGGTACTACGACAGCGGGCATATAAGACTGACCGCTAGTGCTGGTGTTGATGCGTCCTACCTCCGCCTGATTGCTAAAATCCCAGATTACCGCTTCGTAGTTCGATTCGTCGCTCCAAGTACCGAAGCCAAAACAGCCTGCACCGGTGGGACCCACCCCGCAGGTCATAGAGCCAGAGGCGCCGGTGCGTTCGGTGTTGCCGTCAATCCAGATCATGTACTGCGTGTCCAGCGCTTGGATTTTGCTGGCGACGGCGGGTTGGGAGAGTAACTCGCGAATAGCACCGGGGTGCATGGGTGCCGTTCTGGGCTCAAACCAGGGGTAGAGCGCGTCCAAAAATTGTGATTCCTCAATAATTTCAATGGTGTCGTCTTTACCTTGAATATGGCTCCTGACACATTGTACAAAGTCGCGCTCGGTGTCGTAGTTGCTGGCATGGCGACGGCCTAGCAGCACAACCGATGATGCACCAACCCCCGCCTCTGGCGGGTTATAGGTCATTTCATCGACTTTGGCCGTGACGCAACCTTGCACTAACAATGTCAGCGCCGTCAGACAGATGACTTGAGTTATTTTGGAGGTGTTCATGGCGTAGCCTCCCGTGAAGATATGCCATCTCTAGCTCGCTGCAACCATTCGCTCACGGCGGGTACTTTGGGGAAATTCACCGCAAAATTGGCGCCGGCATCGCGCAGCGCAACAGTGGCTGCTGCACCGACGGCCTCTTGATTGCTTTGCATAAAAGCTTCGGGGGTCTTGCCGTAAGCTGTCATCGACCATTCGGCAAGTGAGTCGCCCGTATGATCGGTCAAGGCGATGTCATACTTCAGCCACAGCTCGAACACTTTAGTATTGGTGTGTGCTGGGATTGCATATTGCAAGTCGCTGATGGTGGGTATTAATACGGATTGGACCTTGGTATTGGGTGTCTCTGTCGATGGTGCCTCTTCCAAGTAAACGACCTTTTCGAACATGGCGTTTAGAATGGTTTGCCACAGACTCATTTGTGCAGCGCCGGTCTCGACCACCCAGCCTCGCTCGGTCTCCGCCTCGGGTTCATCAACAAAGGTGTGCGTTTTGAAGTCTTCGCTGAAGTAAACCCCTACTGTCATCGGGATAGGATCAAGCGCGGGTTGTGGGAACTGGCTCTCGACAATGACTTGGTTGGCACCGCAGGCCGACAGAAACAATAAGCATAACGCTAGAGCTGTTGCTCTGAGCTGTGAATCCTGCTTATCGATAGTCGTTGAGCCCAACAAATGTGCCTCCGTTTCGGTAGGTCAGTTCACGCATGAGCGTGGCAAACCGTATACCCGTTACGTTAGTGTATGCATCTGGCGAGAATTGTACAGGGAAGCCGATGGCGTGAATGCGAACCTTACGCGAGCCATCCGCTGCCTCGGCATTGATCGTGTCTACGGTATCAACTACCGAGGCGATTGAGTCCCCAGAAAACTCATCACCTAATACGTATACGCTAATCTTTTTTTGTGGATCATAAAAGCCCCGAATAGCTTGTGTTATCCCCTCTACCGGACTTGAGTTACTAAATGGATTCCAAGTACGCAGGTTATCTAGGATGATTTTCCGCCGCCCTGGGGTATCGGGAATCCATTCGCCTCGGTATCGAGAAAATAAGTAGTTGCCCATGTCATTCATGACTTGAATGCCCTTTACTTCGGGGTAGATGCTTAACGTAGCCTCCATTTCTTGCAGCATCCTCGGCCAAGCGTAAGAGAACATCGAGCCCGAGGTATCGATCACAAAAATGATATATTCGCTGTCGACCGGTATGCCAGCAATTAAATTATTCTTGGCTTGATACTGTAAACCCAACAGGCGCTGCATCTCCTCGGTGAGGCGTTGTTTGGCTTCGGCGAGTTGCTCAACGATGATGCTGTCGCCTGTACTAGCAACCTGCTCTTCCTCGAATCGACTGCGCAAGGCAGCGAGTTGACCGGATAAGCGAGCGATGCGTTCTTTATACTCTGACAATTGTTCTTGCTTGGCGTTTAAATCACGATTGAATATTGCGGTTTCACCACGCAATTCAAACAGCTGTTTTTGTAGGGCGGCAATACGTCCTTCTAGATTGACTGTGCTTTGCTCAAGAATTTGGGGCTGTACGGTTTTGGTGATCATCAGCAACAAAATCACAGCGCCAAAACCGCAGCAGATCACATCCAAAAACGATAAAGAAAATCCCTCTGCCTCGCGGCGTTGTCGTCTCATTACGGCCAATCCTTTGATGGGCTGATAAAAGACCCCTGAGTGCCTAAGGCCAACTGCCAGTAGTAAGCTGCGGCCATTGGGTCACCCTCCATGGGTGCCAAAATGGTGTTTATGGGCACACCCTTGGGTAGCTTCTTGACGGCCTCGCGAAACAGTTTTTCTCGGTCGGCTCCAGAGATGGTGGTCGCCTTGGGTTTTTTGTCGCCTTGCGTGGGCAGGCCGTCGGTAATAATAAAAATATTATCAGGGCGCAGGGGTAGTTTATCCATGGCGTCAAAGGCGGCGTGTAAGCTACTGCCCCCGCTGGGTAAGAGTTTTGTCACCGCGTCACCGACCGCTTCCAATTGACTGCGGTTTGAGACATCAAGCCATTGGCCCTCGGTTTCAGGGAGGGCGGCCTTTGCCTCGGTATTAAAGTACACCACTTGGTATTGAGAGGATGGTGGTAACTGAGCGGTCAGCCAGCGCACTGTATTGGTTGCGCGACGCCATTTGGGCGCTTGCGCTTGCACTTGTTCTGACATGTTGCGTAAGCGGATAATGTTGACGATGCGATGGTCTAGCATGCTGGCAGAAGCATCGAGCAGAATCAGAATTCGTCGTCCACCCAAATTCATACCCGTTAAATACTGGCGATTTCCATCGCCAACGTAGTCACGAGCACTTTTGCCCGCGTTCTTCTCTGCCGTGGCACGCAGTCGTTCAACCTCTGATTCTAGTTGGCTCAACTCGCCTTTGAGGGTATCGATGATTGACTCCTTGCTGGCGCCATCCTCATCAAGGGCTGCTAACAGAGCGTTGATTTCATCTATTTCCTTGCGAATTCGATCAGCGCGACCCTCGGCGGTAACCACGTCTAAGCTCACCGTGTCGAGCGTATTTTTGAGTTTGACCAGGCCCGCTTGCCCTTCGCGGATATCTTCCTCTAACAGGCTAACTTCGGATAGCAGATCCGCATTAATCGCATCTGCCTCTCGCTCGATGGCATGATCAATAATTAAAAACACCAGGACAACTGCGCCAAAGCCGCACGACATAATATCTAAGAAGCTTAGGTTAAAGGTGGTAAAGCGGCGCCGTGCCCTGGCCATTGCCTACCCGCCGATCTCGATCAGCGTCATGACCGACCCGTTAATATTGATGGTGTCACCCGGTGTGAGTTTTTGTTGGCGGCTCACTAAGCGGCCGTTGACCGTAATTAACTCAGGTGCATTGCTGCTGAGTGTCAGGGCCCATCCATCCAAGGAGGCGCTGGGGGCTTGATGTTTTAGCCACTGTTTTAGAGGTATGGCTTTATAGTTCGATAAGCCAAAAGGCAGGGTCTGAACGCTACCTGAAGGTGTAACCTGAGCTTGTTCTTCTTGAGGCTCACAGGGCAGTGTGTCGATTAGGGTAAATGCATCGTTGTTTGGCGTGAGTTCAACCCACGCCGTAAGCTGGTCAAATAAAGTACGTGAATCCACCGTTTCGGTTGTCCAAGCGGTTGGGCAAAAGTGACTCACCTTAAAGTTGTGGTCTTCAATGAGGCATTGCGCCTGGGCGGGGCCAAAACGAGTAATGGCGTCAATAATCGGCTGGTAGGCAGGGCGAAGCTGTTCGTGATCTAAAGCGACGGTATGCCCCTGGCAGTGAAAATAATACTCGGCCTCGAAAGTAGGGTTTGCCGCTAGCAATTTGTCGATTTGATCTGCGAGGTCTTGCTCGTCTTTGCCCGAGCGTAATGCGTCAAATCGAGCTTGATCGATAAACACGGAATTAATGACCTGTAGCAAACGGTCGCGCAACGCAAATAAACCCTGTCCAGCGACTGTCGTTGTGCGTTTTACCGTCAGTTCGCGGTCAACGATATGCAGCTCAGTAGCTGCCAATTGGTGTAGTTGGAGTTCGAGGTGTAAAACTCTTGGCGCTTTTGCTTGGGAGTAGCTAATGCCAATGCTTCGGTGAATCAGGCGCACAGGTTCGAGTTTCGTCGCTTGCAAAATGCCCAATATCAAACTGAGTTGTTCGTCGCTGTAGTGACCCGGTACAGCAATCAAAGTCTCGGCGACATGGCCTTGAGTAATCTGGTCGATTTGCGCGTGAACCAAGTCGGCGTTGTGGCGTGCGTGCCCCAAGGGTGGTGTCAAAGGTTCTAGCGCGGGTTGCATCCAGTAGCGGTGTAGCATATCGGTCGGGCAGCGCTTGAGTTTTGGCCTCGCGGGCTCGCCAAAGATGTAGTTGTTGCCGTCCCAGTAGGCAATTCCCGGGTGAAAGTCTTGCTGTTGGCTCGTGCCAAAGCCTAGTTTGCAATCGTTGATGTCGAGTAGGTGTAAAGTCATAGCTAGGGTGTTACCAGAAATCGAAGCAGGTTTTTATCGGTGTAACGCTGACACTCGAGTACCAAACGTTCTTGCGAGTGCTGTAACTGATGCAAACAGAACATAATAACAATGCTCAATACGAGGGCGACAAAGGTACTGTTAAATGCCACACCAAGACTCACTGTTACGCCAGAGATGTCACCTTCGACGGCTTTGTAAGCTTGTCCCAAAGCATCACCGATGCCGCGCACAGTGCCAATAAAGCCGATTGAGGGAATCGCCCAAGCAATGTAACGAACCATCGATAACTCTGAGTCTAAGCGGTCCGCCTCCGTTTCACATTGCTCGCGCACGGTGTCTGCAACAGCGGGAATGCTGGCGGTTGTTGCGTAGCGTTGTAACGCCGCGGCTAAGGTCCTGGCGACCAAATAATCTTGTTGCTCTTCGGGTAGGGCCTCCAAGGGGCGGCTGTAGGCGCGAGCGTCACTGGGCAATACACTGGTGCCTTCTGGGATCGCAATCAAACCTTTCTGGGTCAGAGCGCGCTCCGCAAGATTACGTTTCAGTTTGAACCCCATGATCGCTAGGGCCCACAACAACAAAATAAAGCACGCTTCCTGCTCATAATCTCGGATGACGACATACAGACTGCGTGTGGGTGTGAAGTCGCCGCTGGCGGCCTGCAGTGCGGCTTGTGCCGCTAAGTGGGCATCGGCATTAGGCCTGACCAAACCCACGTAGACCCCGTGCACGAGAATGACGGCTATCAAAAGAGAGGCCAACTGGAACAAAAATTCATTGCGAGTAAACCAATGCATGAGGTGTCCTATATGTCTATTGGGAACGAGACGGAAAAGTCTTCTGAAATCTGTTCGGAAGCTTCGTAGTCTAGTACGGTTTTTGTGCTAGGCGAAGGCTGAGCCTGTTTGGGTGCGGCTTCTGCTTGCGATGGTCTGGGATTTGTCGTTACATCGCTGGCTGCGGGCGCCTCAGTCTGAGTCGACGCCGAGTCTGTTGTCTGCGGAGCGTCCGTCTGAGCAAGCGCCGTTGTTATGCCCAGAACAGTCGCCGCTAAACCGCAGGCAAGCAAACTATAGGTTTTATTCGGCATAACGCGCCACCCTGAACCCCACATCGTCGCGACCTCGCGCGCCGTAATCGCGGTAGCTTAACCGCAGCTCGGTCAGCTTAGAAAGTGACCAGCTTGCGCCTTTTATTACGTAGTTGTCGCCTACCTGTTTACCCAGTGGGTTGGTCTCTGTTTGTTCAGATGGCGTACGAATTTCATACACGTCGTGTGCCCACTCTGCCACGTTGCCCGCTAAGTCGAACAAGCCGTAAGGGCCTGGATTGAAGCTAGCCACGGGAGCGGTAGCCACGTAGCCGTCTTGATAATTAGCGACAATGCGTCCGGTGACGTGGGCGCTGCTGGCATCCGCGAAGTTTTCCGTGTTATTGGCGGGAGGGAAGGTCTCGCCCCAAAGGAATCGACGTTCACCGGCTTCGGTCACGCGGGTCACAAATTCCCACTCGGCTTCACTGGGGAGTCGGTAACCTGACGCTTGTGGATTAAAGCCAACAATAATCCCGTTTTGCTCTTTGTAAAACAGGGGTAGACCTTCTCGACGGCTGAGCCAGTTGCAAAATTGCGCCGCTTGTTGCCAGCTGACCTTAACAGCCGGTTGGGTTTGCCGGTTTAGGGAGTTGCCCGCCGTGACTCCGGAATCGTGGGACGCTTCAAACAATCGAAATTGCGCATTGGTGGTTTCCTGCTTGGCCATGTAAAACGCGCGCGTTAGCTGCACACTTCGCTCTGTTTCGTTGGCACGTCGGCCTGAGTCTCGTCTTGAGCTGCCCATAGTAAAGGCCCCCTTGCCGGCAGGGTCAATTAAAACCATCTCTGCGCCTGTGGGGTCTTTGGCGATAGGTTGAAGTCGCGCTTTGCGGGCCGCCGCTTCAGTCATCAATGTTGCCGTAACCGTTTGTGCGATCCCATTCCGAGGCGTGATGACCGTGGAAAAAGGCTCATATCCCGGCTTGCTGATAACGACCGTCTGCTCGACTTGTGGAAGATCAAGGGTGGTCGATCCCTGTCCTATTTTGCGACCGTTAGCCGTAATTGAGGCATCTGCAGGGCTAATGGCAAAAGTAACTCGGCCAAGCATGGGTTTCAGGTTAAACATTTCTTTAGCAGAGCCACCGGCCGCAAGTTTGCGTATGACTTCCGTTGCCTGAAAGCCCGGTTTTGTCAATGCGATTTTGTGCTCTTGCCCCGGTTCAAGTGTTAACGAAACCGGTGTAAGGCCTTTGTAGCGACCATCGAGCATGACGGTAGCACCGATTGGGTCTGATTCGATTTTGAATTGACCGTTGGCTTCATCGAGTACGATCTTTGGTAAACTCTTGTCGGCGCCAGCATAAACTTCTAGCGTTTGTGTTGTTGGTTGATAACTTTGTTTCTCCAAACGCAGCTCATGTTGGCCCGCAAGAATATCAGCCGTAAGAGGTGTGGTACCAAGGCGGATATTGTTCAGGTAAACCTCGGCGTTCGCCGGTTCTGAGTGAATGGTAATGGCAGCCCAATTGGGATCTAAAGAGATGGCGAACTCTTGGGTTATGCCTTTGCCCTCGACCTCAATGCTCACGTTTTTATCTTGATAGCGGTCAGCTTGAACGAGTGCCTCATAGGTGGCCGGTTCGAGCTCCAGCGTTGTTTCGGTGATTGGCTCGCCATTGAGCTGCACTGTCGCGTTGGTCGGGCTCAGGTTAAGGGTGATTCTACCAGGGAGTGCTTTTAGCTCGACCTGAAGCTGTTGGCTGTCGTCTCGTGTTGCCGTGTAGGCAATTTCTGCGGTCTGAAATCCTGCTGCTGCGACTAAAATGGTGTATTCGCCAGGCAACAACAAGAACCGGCCGCCAAAGTTTACCGAGAGCCCGCCCTTAACGTCGACCTTGGCTTCTTGGGTTTGATTGACGATAACCGTCAAACTTTTGGCGGTGAGCACAAACGCTAAAGCTGCAAATAACCCTAGAGCCAGTAGGGTCAACCCAACCTTCGCTGGCGAGAGCCCAATCGATCCGCTTGTCCCCTTGGTATTTTGCGTAACAGGTTGGAATTCGGTAGGTGTTAAATTGCGTTTGGATTGCGTCATTAGATTGGCTCGCGACAGGCAGCAAACACACGAAGGTTAGAGTCGTCGGGTTTGACTTCAAAATTAACGAGTATGTCGCGGTAGCCTACTCGTGTGCCGCGAACGGTATACTTACCCGGGCGAAGCCGCGCCTGGTGTCGCTGGGTGGTCCCAATGTTACTGTGACGTATTAACACTAGCTCCGTTAAGCCATCCGACTCTATCGTGACATTGATAATACGATTGGCCTGTTCAATTAGATTTTCTAGCGTTTGAATCTGCAGTGTTAACGCCGGGCCCGCTGGTGCGATATT
>NZ_CBFHWH010000005.1:58311-58559 GCF_965659035.1 Aequoribacter sp.
ATACGATTGGCCTGTTCAATTAGATTTTCTAGCGTTTGAATCTGCAGTGTTAACGCCGGGCCCGCTGGTGCGATATTACGAGCCTCATCCAACAAGCGCTGCGCGCCCGCAGTAACCGCAGGGTCTTGCAGGCGCTCTGGGGCATTCAAAACAGTGCTAATTTTTTGATCTAGTTGCAGGCGCCCTTGCGCATTGGGAAGGCCTTGTTGTGCGAACTGAATGCTCGGGTCTAAGGTGAGCGCCTCTTG
>NZ_CBFHWH010000005.1:58569-61353 GCF_965659035.1 Aequoribacter sp.
AGTTGCAGGCGCCCTTGCGCATTGGGAAGGCCTTGTTGTGCGAACTGAATGCTCGGGTCTAAGGTGAGCGCCTCTTGGTAAAGATCGATGACGCCTTGCCAATCTTCCTGCTGAGTAGCGGCGTCGGCCGCTTGTTCGAGTCGGCGCAGAGTTGCGGTCGTCTCAGCAAGTGCGAGCGTTGCTCTGGCTTGGTCTAGGGCTTCGTTTGAACCCCTGAAAGCCCTCGCCTCTGAAAGCAAACGCGCGGCCATGTCGAAGTCCTTATCTTCGATGGCAGCGTAAGCTTGCCCGAGTGTTTCCTCAAACATCGCTTGTTGCCATTTTTCGAGAATTTCTGATTGCGCAAGGCTAACGGCCTGATGAGCAGGATCGGCCTTGGCCGCCGCATCAATCGCGACCTTGGCTGCACTCCAATTCGATTGGCTTCGTGCTTGCTGGGCGTTGTCGAAGTACTGCGCAGTTTGCGGCAGCGCCTCGATACGCTGAGCCAGTCTCGCAATGCTACTGTGGTTGGGCGCGAGGGCCTCAAGCAGATTCAGTTGTTGTTCTGCCACTTGTAGGTCAAACACTTCAATCGCGTCTCTGGTTTGCAGCTCGGCCATGTTGGCGCGAGCCGGCATGCCATCGCTGAGTTCAGCGAGCTGTTCTAAGGCTGCTGAGTAACCTGCAATTGCGCTGGCAAAATCTCTATCGCGGTAGTATTGATCTCCTTCCTGAGCACGACTGAGTGCTTGTTCGTAGGGCGCCTGTCCCCACAACTCGACTTTTGCTTCCTGCAATACTTCTTGTTGTAAGAGTATCTGCTCAAGCACGTCTTGAGCCTCTTTGCGCGCTTTTTCCAGTTGCGCTTGTTCGAATGGAGAAAGTTCTGAGGCAGGGCTACCCAGCTCGGCACCTGCGCGGTTTGGCGTTTGCGTTGAAGTTGACGTTTGATTTGCTTGAACACCGGTGGGACTGGTCGGTGTAACTTGTCCGGGGAGCCAAATAAAAACGCCGTAAATGGCAACCAAAATAAGGACGACCGCGAGGACTAAGCCCCAAGGCTTGTTGCCTTCTTGGAGTTTAGTGTCACTGCGCGCTACAGCGGGCTGAAACTCGGTCGGTTCAATGCGTTTTTGCATCAGCGATTACTGTCCTGTTGTGATCGCAGTGTTTGATCCAAGCTGCCAATCTCTGACTCGTAGATATCGTCGAGCAAGGCGCGCCACTGGGCATATTGATCCTGCACGTTCCCGGTCAGAGTAATTGTTTGATCGTCGAGTTGAATGACCTGAGGTGTAATTTCGGCTTCCAAGGACGCCCCAAGCTCTTCTAGTGCCTCGACGTGAATGGCGGCCTCATTACGTTTGTCTAATCCGCTTTTGACCATGTAGGCGCCGCCCATTATCGCAACGTTACCCGCCGTTCGTGTCACGGCGTCATTGCCTTCAGCCGCCGCATAAATACCCGCGAGTACTGACAAGCCCCCAATTAATAAATCGCTCGCGGCTTCTGCTCGAACTTCTTCTAGGGCCATGGCTTCTTCGTAGGTAAGTTTGCGCCACTCTTGGTAGGGCAACTGCATCTGACCGCCAAATTGCTCGTAATAGGTTTGTAAAGTATCGACGTATAAATGGTCACGTGCGCGTATTTTGCGGACCCGCTCAAGCATGGGGTCGCCCTCCGCGGGTAATTTTTGCAGCTGATAACGCCCGTCTTCGTAGATGACATAGTCCTCAAAAGCTTGGCTTGCAAAGCGCTCGGCGAAGCGCATTTCGGCGACTTGCCGTACTCGTACTAAGGTTGCGGGGCCGAGCTTGTCATAGTACTGCAACAGGTCATTTGCAATGCGGTTGTACACGGCCTGGAAAGCGTCGTGGGTGCTTCTTGTTGTCGTTGAGTAGGCGTAGCGAGACGCTTCGGCTTTATAGACGCGGTGATCGATCCAGTAGCGGTTGGTTGCGTCCACCGCGGTAATTTCAAGGGCTAAATTTTTGCCATCAGAGCGCAGGATCTTGCCGCTGATCATTAAGTCCGTGAGTTGGTCCTCGGAGGGCACGACACGCACCGCACCCCAAGCGCCGCTGTCTTGCATTGCGCTCATTAACACTTGGGGCATATAGCGAGCTTCTGATTGCCGCACTTCGGGGAATACTGGAATATCGCCATCCGATTCGATATCCAGCCCCGGGTCAAATAGGGCAATGCTGACGTCCAATAATTGTTCGTTTGGAATGGCTGCCGTGGGCGTTTGGATGGCGGGGATTTTGGTGGTTTTTACGGTTTGTGATACGCAACCGCTTAGACTGACCAGCGTAACGATCAAGCAGCCAACTACCCGCACAGAGATCTTCATCCTTGGTTAATTCCTTTGTATTTTCGGTATTCGTCCCACAGTTTTTCGCGGACTGCGGGATCGGGTTCGCGCATCGCAGCTTCGCGCAGTTGGCGCGCGATAACGTCATCATCGTCGCCGCTAGGTATGTCGCCTGGGGGTGGATACTTAGCGGTTGTGTTAGCCGCACTAACCTCGCCGGTACGCATGCCGCCCCCGCCACCTTGGCTGCCCATGCCCCCAGGCATACGGCCGTACGTTTGGTTACTATCCGTACTCGCAGTTTCCGCGCCCGCCGGGTACTGCGGGTTCGGTTCGGTATCAGACTCACGCTGCTCCGCTTGCGCATCTAGGATAATCTGATCAAACACGCCTGTGGCGCGTTCGAGCTCAGCATCCAGCACAGCAATTTTCTCGCTCTGGCTCATCGGGCCTGAGGCTCCGGGGACGCCTTGTTGGGTTGCTTCGCT
>NZ_CBFHWH010000006.1:0-1690 GCF_965659035.1 Aequoribacter sp.
GGGTGGTTCGTTCGAAAGGGCCTAGTTTGGCGGCGGACGCAGTAGAGCGACGTCGTGAAGCTGCCGTTACGGGGCCTCAAGCCGATAAGAATATTTTGACGGAGGAGGGCATTGCGGCGCTCGATCCTTGGTTTGTGCTCGATTTCAAACGCCCCGGAATTCAAAACGGCGTATATCGTAAGTTAAAACAGGGCAAGTACGACACTGAGGCGCGCTTGGATTTGCATCGCATGCGAGTGGTGCAGGCGCGTAAAGCCGTCTTTGAGTTTGTCGAGCAAGCCCTGGAGCTTGGTTTGCGCACGGTTATCATTGTGCACGGCAGAGGTGAGCGTAAGGCAGAAAAAGAGCAGGCGGCCATCTTAAAAGGGTGTGTCAACCACTGGTTGCGCGAGCTCGATGCCGTTCAAGCTTTTCACAGCGCTCAGCCCCAACACGGCGGGACCGGCGCGGTATATATTTTGTTGCGAAAAAACGAGATCCAAAAACAAGTGAATCGCGAGCGCTTTATGCGCTACTAGCGCTGAAATCACTTCAGCGCTTTATTAAGTAGTTCGTTTACCAGCTTTGGATTGGCCTGGCCTTTCGACGCTTTCATAATTTGACCGACAAAAAAGCCCAACAGTTTTTTCTGCTTACCTTCATCAGCCGCTCGATATTGCGCTACCTGATCGGGGTTATTCGCAACTACCTCGTTGACCAGAGTCTCTAATGCGCCCGAATCGCTCACTTGCTTCAGGCCGCGCTGCTCGATAATGGCGTCGACGTCGCCTTCGCCTTGCCACAGGGCATCAAATACTTGCTTAGCCATTTTACTCGACAGCGTATTGTCTTTAATGCGCACAATGAGTTGGCCGAGTTGCTGTGCACTCACAGGTGCTTGCTCTAACTCGATATTGTTGGCATTAAGCTGTGCGGCGAGTTCCGACAACATCCAGTTGGCGGCCAGTTTCGCGTCACCACCCGCTGCGGCGGCGTCTTCAAAATAATTGGCCATGGCTTGGCTATCGCACAGAGCTCTGGCGTCGTAATCGCCCAAGCCGTACTGTTCTTTAAAGCGCTCACGCTTGGCATCGGGAAGCTCTGGTAAACTGGCTCGAATGGCTTCGATCGTCTCATCACTTAATACGACGGGCAGTAAATCGGGGTCGGGGAAGTAGCGATAGTCATTGGCGACTTCTTTTGAGCGCATCGAGCGCGTCTCATCTCGTTCGGCATCGTACAGGCGTGTTTCTTGAATAATGACACCGCCGTCTTCTAGGATATCCGATTGCCGCTCGATTTCACTATGAATAGCGCGCTCTACGAAACGAAACGAGTTGACGTTTTTGATTTCGGTGCGAGTGCCAAATTCACTCGCACCTGGACGGCGCAACGATAAATTGATGTCACAGCGCATTGAACCCTGTGACATGTCGCCATCGGAAATGCCTAAGTAAGTGACCAGAGTATGCAGTGCTTTGAGGTAAGCGACCGCTTCTTCTGCGCTACGAATGTCGGGTTCGCTGACGATTTCAAGTAAAGGCGTACCGGCTCGGTTCAAGTCAATGCCCGAAGCGCCTGGAATGGCATCATGTAGCGATTTGCCGGCGTCCTCTTCGAGGTGCGCGCGGGTGATACCTATTGTCTTGGTGGTGCCGTCAGATAAAGTGACTGTAAAGGCTCCCTTGCCAACGATGGGCTGTTCAAACTG